>JAURNR010000051.1 GCA_030830065.1 Bacteroidota bacterium
AATTTAAAAAACATTAATCTTGCTTTTGATTTATTGGAGTCTTTTCAGCTAAAATACAATAGTAATCAAATTGAATTAATCAAAACAGGTAATTTTGATTTAGGAATAAGTGAAGAGTTATTAAACGATATATTGCATTATCAGTTTGCAATTGGTAATTATGAATCTGAAAATATCTTTTCCTACAGAAGGGAAACAATATTAAAGACAAAAACCAAAGTAATACGTAAATCAGGTAGATTTAAAAACTTCCGTTATATGGAATTACAATTTGATGATGACGTTTTAGTGAAAGTAACTAAAACTGAGAACGATTAGTAGTATTTAGGATCATTGTAATTGTGAAATTCGACTATATTATCCACCTAAAAAGCGAACTTTCAAAAGCGGCATTAAGTTATCTTGAATAGTTCAAAATCTGTACACCTAATCTGTACACTTGTTAAAAACTTAACCGTGTAATTAATTGGTATTAAAAAGATTGAGGAAGGTATTTGTGGGCCCACCTGGGCTCGAACCAGGGACCACCTGATTATGAGTCAGGTGCTCTAACCAACTGAGCTATAGGCCCTCAATTGAAGTGCAAATATAAAGGTTTTTAAGATATTCAAAACCGTATTTTTCAATATTCAAAAAAGAAAACTCATCATTTTCCAGTCCTTATTTCTATGCAAATAGTTATTATCTAATCATCATTAGTATTTTTGTGAAAAATTTAAACATGAAAAATCTAAACAGTTATTTACTAATGGGTACTCTTATCGTAGGTGGAGTATTTACATCTTGCACTAAAGAAGACACAACTGACAACACTTCTGTTGCTGGCATTGAAGGTATTTGGGATATCTACGAGCAACATGCTATTTTGAAAGATTCATTGACTGGTACACAAACATTGTACGATACTACTGAAACTTTTGCTCAAGGTGATTTTTACATCGACATCAATAATGGAATGGCGATTTCTCATCAAATGGTTGATGGTACCGAAGAAATTGATACTTCTTACATCCGCGATTTAATCGCTACTGAAGGTAAAATTCAATTGTCTGAAGATAATACCTTCACTGAATATGAAGAAATGAACGTAACGTTCTCTACTGATAAGAACAAGGTTGAACTTACTCAGTCTGGTTTTTACCCATTCCCTATTGATCCGTTAAACGGAACGTTTTTAACTGTTCGTTTTGATCTAACAATGAAAGGTAATCGCAGATAATTAAGAATATCTAAAAATCAAAAAAAGCGAGGGAATCCCCTCGCTTTTTTTCGTTATAATAACCCGAAATTTTAATCAATCATAAGTCGTAAAGACTCTGTTCCCTTAGTATGAGTCATTCTAACTTCGTAAACACCCGAAGCTACTTCACCAAGATCAATTGATTTACTCAATAACTTTTCTCCAGTCCAATTATATACGCGTTTTCCGTTGAAATCGAAAATCTCAATAGAAGACATCTCAAGTCCATTAACGGAAACAATCTCAAACCATCCTGAGCTTGGATTAGGCACTAACTTGAATTTGTAATTGGTTAAACCATCAACACCAGAAAACGCAAATACATTACAACGACTAGTATCAATACACTTTCCTTGTGTAACCTCAACAGCAAACTCCCCATTTCCTCCAGGTGAATAGGATGCACTTGTAGCTCCATTAATTGCAGAATAATTGTCTTTACAATCTAGCCATTGATATGAGTCAGCCGCAGTTGCGTCAGAAATTAATTCATTCCAATCTCTTGAAACAGTCGTAACTACATTCACAATATTTACATCAATAGTATAGATAATACTATCGCAACCTAATGTAGATTGAATAATATCATTTACCTTACCAGATTTGGTGATTCTTTTACCAGAAGGAGTATAATACTCATCACATTCTGTTGCTGATAAAGATTCATTAGTAGGAGCTAAAATTGTTAGATTTATAGTAACAATACTATCACATGCCTTAGAATTCATACCGAATAATGTATCTAAATATTTTCCTGTGCTAGTAAATACTTTACCAGATGGACTCTTCCAATCCGTGCAAGATCTAATATCTACTTCACCAAATGACTTAACAGATATTACATCATATTGAATTATACTATCGCAACCAATTGCATTTGCAATGGTATCAAAGTATGTACCTTCAGCTTTATAAACTGTATTTTTATCTGTTGGACAAACTACAAAACGACAAAAGTTTAGTTTCTGCTTAGCAAATGATGCTTCCTTAATAGTAACATCATGAACTATTAAGCTATCACATCCCCCGTATGCCTTAAAACTATCAACATATACACCAGATTTGGTTACTATTTTACCCGATCCTTTCAGTGTGGCAGAATAACATTCATCGTAAGCATATTTTGTTACACTCGGACGAGTAATATTTACTATTACATTAATATTACTATCACAACCCACTGAGTTTGTTATTCTCTCTTGATATGTTCCAGATTTATAATAAAATAAATCCTTCACAGTAGGACTTGCAACGGAATCACAACCCGTTAATTTAAGAGTTGCACCTGTTGCTGATAAAATCTTCACTGTATAGGTAATAACCGAATCACAACCTCCAACAGATTTAACTGTATCCGTGTATGTCCCTGATTTTGTTACATTAAGATTTCCCGAAGGAGAGATGAATTTACCACAGGCTTTAACATCATTTTTACCATATACAGTTGAATCACAATAAGTTCTTCCGATTACGAAATTTGATGTTTTTCCCGTTAATGTCATGTTGCCTAAGGTTCCATCATTGCTATTAGTACTTAAGTCATAGACCGTTGATAGTTTGGTATTATCCTGATATGGATCCCCTTCATCAAAGCTCAACTGCACCAATAAACCTGATTTATTACTTTTATATCTAGAAACCATACTTTCCCTTATTTCCTGTTGGGTTCTTGCATAATCCCAAATTCTTGGCTCATCAATTGTACCACCGTAACCTGTTTTCGGGTCACCTATCCAAACTTCGGTATTACTGGTAGTATATTTTAGAGCTTGAAAGTTTGCTTTGGTTGAATCAAGAATATTACCATCGAGATACAACCTAATATATTTCCCATCAAATGTTGCCGCAACATGATGCCAAGTACTGTCACTTAAAACCTGTTTTTTAACTACAGATTGCGAAGTAGTACCGTCAGTTAGTTGAATATACAAATCTTTAGTATTACCTGTACCTAGTCGATAAATACTATTTTGTTCCCATATAAGCGGAGCGCATGTTTCGCAAGGAGAGCTATTAAAGTTATCGCAGTTAATCCATACCTCTAATGTAATATGACTAGGTCCACTCAAATCTGTAGGCTTTTTTATTGGCACATAATCATCTAATCCGTCAAAATGTAATGCAGCGTCATACTGCGATTTCAACATACCAAAGCTCAATACAAAACCAATAATTAGTAATAATTTTTTCATAGGCGTTTTATTTTAAATTTCAATTTTATAAAAATATTTTGTATTTCAAAGAAATTTAATATTTGAATTACGTGATTAACAATAAACTACACTTTTTTTTAGTCTTGTTTGACACATCAAACAAAAGCGTAATAATTCTAAATACCTACTTAAAAAAAATCTTTCCAAAAGGGTGAACTTTGCAGCCTCAATTATTGTTATTTTATCAATCAACGGAAGATATGGATTTAGAACACTTGAAATGGAGATATGCAGTTAAGCGTTATGATTCAACGGAGAAGATTTCAGAAGAACAGAAGCAATATGTAAGAGAGAGCATTCGACTAACTCCTACATCCTTAGGCTTACAACCCTTTAAGGTATTTGAAATCAATACATCAGAAATCAAATCAAAGCTCAAAGAAGCATGCTTTAATCAACTACAAATCATTGAAGCAGATATGGTTTTAGTTTTTGCCTCTTACACCAAAATTTCTGAGGACCATATCAATTTTCATATTCAAAACACGGCCAATATCCGTAATCAAGCAATATCTTCACTTGAGCCATTCAAAAAAGGGATACAAAGCTTTGTTTCAAAACTATCTGAAGATGCACTTAAAAATTGGTCCTCGAAACAAACTTATATTGCCCTAGGTATTGCAATGTCTGAATGTGCCAGAATGGGAATTGATAGTACCCCCATGGAAGGATTCAACCAGGACCAAGTAAATAATCTTTTAGATTTAAACGAAAAGGATTTAGAAACGAGCGTGATACTTGCAGTGGGTAGGCGAAACGAGCAAGAAGATTTCTTAGCGAGGCAGCCAAAGGTTAGAAAGAGTTTAGATCAACTTTTTGAGGAAGTCTAAATTTTTATTTTCAAAACCTCGTCTAAATTCAACAAATACTCAATAAAATTTTAACTTTGAACTAATATGGTTAGAATTTTACTCTGCATTGTTTCATTTTCAATTTTATTTAAAATCAATGCTGCTGTTGGTGACACTACCGAGATCAGAACACATAACGATGTACTTATCCAAACCAACCCAGCAAAAGGGAACACTAATTATTACGCCTGGGGACAATTCCCAAAAGAAGGTACATATCAACGAATGTATTGTGAACTTTCGATGAGATGTCCCGATGGATTAAAATGTGGAGAGTGGGATTACCTTAATTATATTTATCTAGGGAAACGGCGTGGGGAACACAACGATAGCCTTGGTTGGGAAATTATGCGATTCATTACCCCTTATGGGTTTAGCTTCAATAGTGGTTGGGACCATACATGGAGATTTGACATTACTGACTTCCAATCTTTATTCAGAGATTCTGTAGAAATATGGTATCGACACACTGGTTATGAAGCCAAAAATGACAGAGGATGGATTATTAATCTAAAGTTCGTAATGGTTGAAGGGCCAGAATTGAGACCAGTTCAAAATATCACTAGAATAATGCAGAAAAGCATTCCTTATGGCAACGACTCCATCTTTAGTGCTAGAACAGTACCTTTTACATGGTCACCCGCAGACGGAACGAAATATTCTAGAATAAAAATTATTCAAACGGGTCATGGTATGGACCAACCAAGCAATTGCGCGGAATTTTGTCCAAGACAAAGATTCCTTTATATCGATTCACAATGTGTAGATACTTCTTGGGTTTGGAGAGAAGATTGCGGCGCAAATCCTGTTTATCCACAAGCTGGAACTTGGATTTATGACCGATCGAATTGGTGTCCTGGACAAAATGTAGAAGAATATCATTACGATTTTATGGCAAGTGATACCATTCATACTTTTGATCTTGGAATGGAATCTTACACTAAAACTTCGGGTAACTCAAACTATGTAATTTCTGCATACCTCATAGAATATGGAGATTACAATTATCGAAGAGATGCAAGTTTAGTAGATGTAATTCAGCCCACAGACCATCCACAATATGGAAGATTAAATCCAACATGCACCGAGCCCATTGTTAAAGTAAAAAATACGGGTTCGGAAATTATAAGATCACTCGATATTGATTATGGGTTTGAAGATGGGGCTACTTCTAATGGATACTGGACCGGCGTGATTTTACCTGGTGAAACTGCAGATGTAAGATTACCTTACACCATGGAATGGAAGGCAAACCCATCATTATTCAAAGCCACAATTACAAAAGTAAATCATTCGGCAGATGAAGAAGCAGGGAACAATACTATCACTTCTCCTGTTTCAAGTAAAAAAATCCCCCAAGTACCCTATCGGTTAGCCGTATATTTTAGGACTAACAATGCTCCTACTGAAAATAGTTATCATTTTATTGATGCGGGCGGAAATGTTTTATTTGAACGAAAAGGGTTTACTCAAGCAAATACAATATACAAGGACACATTTGAATTTTATATTGGCTGTTTCACATTTGTTTTAGCAGATACTGGAGCTCCTCCAGCTACTTATCCTTTAAATGAAGACGGTATAGGCTGGTGGGCAAATAGTAATGATGGCACAGGTTCTATTCAATTACGAGACGCCGGTAGCGGAGGAATAGTTAAAACTTTCCCAACCGACTTTGGGACTGACTACAGATTTGATTTTACCGTGGGATACAATGCAAAGAGTTCTGATCTTATTTACACAGATAAAATTAGAACATTTCCTAATCCCGTAAAAGATGAGTTTGCCATAGAAGTTCCAAAAAGATTAGTGAATAATGCCACTCAAACTAGCGTAAGAATTGAAAATGCGCAAGGCCAAACCGTTGTGAGTAATACCATTCCCGAGTTCACATCCACAATTCATTGGATTTCACTTCCGAAATTACCTGCTGGAGTGTATGTCGTTAAAGTGAAACAAAACAACGACCTTTGCACTACTAAAATTGTAGTTGAATAAAATTTTGGATAAACTGCTCATTTTTTCTGCTCCATCAGGATCAGGCAAAACTACGGTGGTAAAACACCTTTTGGAAACCAAGCAATCTAAACTTGGGTTTTCGGTTAGCGTTACAACGAGACAGCCACGTCCAAATGAGATTGATGGCAGAGAATATCACTTTCTTGATATAGACACATTTAAGCGGAAAGTAAATAATGGAGATTTCTTGGAATATGAAGAAGTATATTCTGGAATACTTTATGGTACACTTTGGAGCGAGGTTAAAAAGATATGGTCTGAAAACAAAATTGTGGTATTTGACGTTGATGTTAAAGGTGGTTTAAATTTAAAACGCAAGTTTGGAGATCAAGCTTTAGCTGTTTTTCTTAGGCCTCCAAGCGTGGATACACTAATGGATAGACTTAAAAACCGCAGTACCGAAGTAGAGCATCAACTACAAGAACGAATTGAAAAAGCTCAATATGAACTTAGTTTTGAAAACGAATATGATGTGGTTGTTGTGAATGATGTATTGGAAGATACATTTGCTCAATGCGAGCAATTAGTAAATGATTTCTTTTCTAAATAATGAAAAAACTGGTTGGCTTGTATTTTGGATCTTTCAACCCCATACATAAGGGACATATACAGGTTGCTAACTATGTTAAAGTTCATGGCAAATTTGATGAGATTTGGTTCGTTCCGTCTCCTCTCAGTCCGCATAAACAAAATGATACATTAATTCCTGCTGAGTTAAGATTAAAGTGGGTTTCAGAATCAGTTGATATTATTGATAATATGCTTGTTGCGGATGATGAATTCAACCTCCCTAAACCTTCTTATACATACAAAAGTGTGGTTCATTTTTATAATAAATATCCAGATTGTGAATTCTCTCTTATTATGGGAGCAGATAATTTGTATGGATTCCACAAATGGGAAAAAGCAGCCGAGCTATCAACCATCTGCCCATTACACGTTTATGCAAGAACTGGGTATCCAAAACCTAAACCACTACCCTATAATGCTACATGGTACGACGCCCCATTAATAGAAATATCTGCAACAGAAATTCGTACTGCTTTAGAAAACTCAGAGTCGATAACCGAATGGATTCCAGATCCGATTTTGAAGGAATTAAGCTCTTTTTTTAAGTCTATAGAGACGCACTCTCACTAATAGAATTGAAATTCCATAGGTTATAAAGAAGGAATACATTGCATAGACTAATGCAGGTTTTTCCATTGCTGTAATTCCTAACTTTTCTCCAGCCACTATTAAAGCCAAAGCTGTGTTGTGAAGTCCAACTTCCACAGCAATTGTCACTCTATTTTTAAAAGACAAATTGAAGATTGTAGCTACTACAACACCCAAAAGCATTGCAGAAACATTTAAACCAATCACAATAGGTGTTAATTTAATAATCTCGTTAATACTTATTCCTGTCCCCCCATTTTGATTTGAACCCAAAAACTTAATACCAAAGACAATAAATAATAGTACCGGTAAAACGATATTAATATATTTTTGAATTTGTAATATCTTTTTACCCAATCGATCTCTTAAAAACATACCTACTGCAGCTGGTAATATTGTGATGGTGAAAATACTAAACATGGTATCTAATACAGGTAAATGAACTAAACCACCATTGCTGACATCGAAGTAATTCAAAAATATATTTACCAAAATGGGGATAGAAAAAAGGGTAAGTAGAGAATTGATAACTGTTAGTGATACAGACAAAGCAACATTTCCTTTAACAAAATAACTAACAAGATTGGAAGTTATTCCTCCTGGACAAATTGATAATATTAATACCCCAATCTTAAATTCCGGACTTAATTCAGAAAACATCACCCAAACAACCGCCATCATTGGCAATAAAATCATTTGAGAAAACAAACCAATACTTAGCGCTTTAGGTTGATGAAATAATTCTTGAAAATCTGAGCGCTTCAAACTCATTCCTAGGCCAAACATTATTAAGCCTAAAACACTATTGAGTAAGAAATGAATATTTTCACCAATTATTTCAAACATAAATATTACTTCCCTCTATGGTTGAGGTCCCTTCCCCTGAAAAAAACCAGTATCACCTATTGCATCAATTAACAAGGTTGCAAAGTGATAGGCATAATAAATTCCTATTGCAATTAAAATCAATCCCACGTAACGATTAATAAAATAATAAATACGATAATTCAATTTCTTGCCTATCCAATCACTCAGATATACTTTCCCCATATCCAAAAAGAAAACTGTCATCAAAATTGACAGCATTTCTACGAGTATTGCATATGGCACCTCATTTGGATTTTGTCCGACGGATAGAGCACCTAAAATACCTACCCACAGGAGTAATACAAATGGGTTTAGGAGATTGACAATAAAACCATGTAACAAATTAGTATTGGGCTTTATCGGTTTATTCATACTAGTGAGAAAATTCTTATACCTCTGTATAAAACCCTTTACACCCAAAAATAAAATTCCCAGTGTAGCAAATGCAGAAAATCCTAATTGAAACCAAGGTGCTGTAAAAATTCTGGCCAACCCAAAAAAGCAGGCTAAAGCTACTGTTAAATCACTAAGAAAAATACCAATTGCCATTCGCAATCCAGCAGATTTCCCTCCTTGAATTCCAACCTGTATTAACTGAAAAAATGTTGGCCCAAAACTAACCAATCCCAAAAAAAGACCGTATCCAATACCTTTGAGAATGGCCAACAACCAAATCATTGCTTGCAAATTACTCTGCAATGATTAAATGTCCAAGAAAATTAGATTATTCAGCAAGTTTTAACCGAATACTATCAAAAAATTGATTATAAATAACTTCTGAGGATGCTAAAATCTCTTTATTGAATATAACATTTGGATTTCCATTGAAATCAGTAACCCTGCCACCGGCTTCTTTAACAAGTAAAACACCCGCTGCCACATCCCATGGTGATAGATTCATTTCAAAAAATCCATCAAAACGGCCTGCAGCAGTATAGGCCAAATCAATAGCTGCCGAACCAATTCGCCTTAATCCATGTGTCTTTTGCATTAATTCAGATAGTACTTCAAGATATGGTTGCATCCTATCAAATTTGTAGTATGGAAAACCCGTAGCAATAAGCGTATCCATTAACTCTTTGTTCTGTCCTACAGTTATTGGTGTTCCATTCAAAAACGATCCACCCCCTTTGAATGCACTAAAAGTTTCTTTCAAGACAGGACAATCCACTACACCTACAATTGGCTCCCCATCCTTCAATAATGCAACACTAATACTAAAAACTGGCAGCCCATGAAGATAATTAGTTGTGCCATCTAATGGATCTACTATCCAGAGAAATTCAGATTTTTCCACCTCCTCAGAACCTGATTCTTCTCCCAAAAAAGAAGATCCTGGAAGTATCTTTAATACCTCTCGTTTGAGGATTTTTTCACTTTCCTTATCTACAAAACTCACCAACTGATTGGCAGTTTTTTCCTCAATTTGGGTATTACCTACTTTATTCCAATGCTTAATTTGAAAATTTCCAACCTCGTTGGTAGCTTTTAGGACCCTCTCTAAAATATTTGATAGTTCCAAATCGCCAACTAACAATACTCGTCGTAAGCAGCTTTTAAATTATCAGCAACCATTTCGGCGGTTCTACCCTCTATCATGTGGCGCTCTACCATATGTACAACCTCACCATTTTTGAATAAGGCAACGGCAGGTGATGATGGAGGAAAAGGGATCATAAACTCCCTTGCTTTTGTTGTTGCATCAAGGTCTTGACCGGCAAAAACTGTGAATAGTTTTGAAGGTTTTTTACCATTATCTAAACTAGCAATTACGCCTGGACGAGCACTTCCTGCAGCACACCCGCAAACGGAGTTCACTACGACTAATGTAACTTCGTTATTGCCATTCATTGCATTTTCAACTTCTTCAGAGGTTTTCAATTCAGTGAACCCTTGGTGTGTCAACTCTGCTCTCATAGGAGCAACCATCATTTCTGGATAAGGCATATTTCGGTTATAATTAAAGTTTAATACAAAGTTAAATCCTTTTAAAGGAGAACTTTCAATCAATAAGTGATGTTTAACGACTTAATTTATCATTTAATCTCAAGACCTTCAACAAAGACCCTTGAAACCTGATTTTGACCTAAATAATATGGCATACTATATAAAGAATCTTTATTCTTCATCACAAGAAAATCTGCCCTTTTCCCAACAGTAAAACTTCCAATCAATGATTCCATGCGTAAGGCCCTAGCCGCGTTAATAGTGATGGCATGAAAAACTTCCTCCGGTAAAATTCGCATATAGGTACAAGCTAAGGCACTAATTGTTTGTAATGAATGTACTGGACTACTTCCAGGATTGTAATCAGTGGCAAGAACTAATGGTAAATCATTATCGATTATTGTACGAGCATCACTGTAAGGAATTCTTAAAAAGTAAGATGTTCCAGGTAGCGCCACCGGCATGGTCCCGCCGTATTGTTTATTAAAACTATCTTTTAAGCATGCGATTTCATCACTCCCTAAATACTCCAAATGATCTACACTCCAAGCTTCATTCTCGACCGCTACCTGTACTCCACCAGTTAAACCCAATTCATTACCATGAATTTTTGCAGGTATTTGGAATTTTATTGCTGCCTTTAAAATTTTATCTGTTTGTTCGGGTGTAAAAAAACCTGTATCACAAAAAACATCTATATGATCTGCCAATGATTCTTTTGCAACCTCAGGTAACATTTGGTTAATTACGATATCAACATATTCGTCTGTATTATTTTTGTATTCCACAGGAATAGCATGCGCCCCCAAAAAGGTCGATCGTATAATAATTGGAAAATACTCTTTCAACCTCTTCACAACCCTAAGCATTTTCAATTCTGCGTCGGGAGTTAGGCCATACCCACTTTTAATTTCAATTGCAGTGGTTCCTGCTCGGATCATTGATTCTACCCTCAATATAGCATCATCAAACAATTGATCCTCGGGTGTTCCTTGTAATATTTTGGCAGAATTTAATATACCACCACCTGCAGCAGCTATTTCTTCGTATGTAGCACCTTTAATTTTAAGTACAAACTCGTTGTATCTCGGCTTAGCAAAAATTAAATGGGTATGAGAATCAACAAATCCAGGTAATACTTCTGCACCGTTTAGCTTTATGTGATTTTCAGGAATTTCCGCTGGTAATCCTTCTCCTATTTCTGCAATTACGCCATCCTGTACAAGCAAGTAGGCATTACTTAAAACACCCAATTCTTTCATTTTAACACCGAATTTAATCTCGTTGTCCGTTCCTATCAATTTACCAATTTCTGAAAAAAGGACTTCCATACTGCGAAGATACTTTGAAAAAAATAGATGGATTATAAACAAACCTTGATTATCTTCCGAGAAATGAGCAACATCCAAAAAATTCTAGAATTGCCAATAAATACTGAGGGAGAAGTGTTTGTAGCTCCAAATGCAACCGTCATTGGTAAAGTTTATCTAAAATCCCAATCTAGTATTTGGTTTGGAGCGGTTTTACGTGGTGATACCGATTTAATTCAGGTTGGAGCTAGAACCAATATTCAAGATAATGTAGTGCTTCATGCAGATCCAGGAGACCCATGTTTAATTGGCGATGATTGTGTCATTGGTCATTCTGCTATTGTACATGGTGCCAAGCTAGAACAGCACGTGCTTATTGGAATGGGTGCAACAGTTCTCAATAATGCTCAAATAGGACGTTACAGTATAATTGGAGCTAATGCACTTGTACCTGCGGGCATGATCATCCCACCCTATTCTTTAGTATTAGGTGTTCCAGCCAAGATTGTAAAAACTATGGATAAAACAGTTGAGGAACGCATTCAAAAAAATGTAGATGAATATGTAAACCGAGCTCAACAATACATCGATTACTTCAACAGAAAATAACGAAAATTAACACGAATCAACGCTGCAATCCTTATTATTGCATATATCGGATGCCACGTACCAAATACTTTTTCAATCCTAAGAGTCTCAGCTTTGAGAAAGTTTCGGAAAACCGAAGGTACATGTTATGGCGAACGCTTGGAATTTCTTCTTTTATAATTGTTTCAATTGTGATTTTATCACTCATATTCAGCCAGGTGCTGAGTGAACCAATAACTAATCAACTAGAACAGCAATCAAAAACTACCAAGAATTTGCTAAAACAGATGGAAAAACAATTAGATGTTCTTAATAATGAATTGCTGGAACTTCAACAAAAAGACCAAGACATTTATCGAGCGATATACGGTGTAGAGGCGCCGAAAACTGAAAATAATAATATTAGCGACTATTCTGATTTATTAAAGCTACCCTTTGGTGAAGCAATGGTACGAATTAGAAGTAAGATGGATGAAATAAAACACCTTAATGAAGTCCAAAAGCAATCCTATAATACATTAGAAGAACTAATTTCTAAACAATCAGATTTGGTAAATTCTATACCTGCAATTATGCCAGTTGCTAATAAAGATTTAAAACGAATGGCAAGTGGATTTGGATACAGATTAGATCCTTTTTATCATACTTCTACTTTCCACGCAGGAATGGACTTTACAGCAGAAGTGGGAACAGAAGTATATGCCACTGGTGATGGACGTGTAACAATTGTAAAAAAAGCAAGATGGGGTTATGGAAACCATATAATTATTAACCACGGACATGGCTACACTACACTCTACGGTCATTTAAGTCGTTTCAATATCCGACCTGGGGAAACAGTAAAACGGGGACAACTTATTGGTTTTGTAGGGAATACAGGAAGATCAACCGGTCCTCACTTGCACTATGAGGTTAGAAAAAATAATAACCCATTAAACCCGGCATTCTTTTATCGTAATGATCTTACCGATGAACAATATCAAATCATGTTAGAGAATTCACAACGTGAGGCAAATCGCTTTGACTAAAATGGAAGAATCAACAAAAAAATATTTTAAAATAGGTGAAGTATCTGAGATGCTTGGGGTAAATGCCTCAACGCTCAGATTTTGGGAGAAAAATTTCCCCCAAATAAAACCAATGAAAAACAAAAAAGGTGATCGTATATACCGCCTAACTGATATTGAGTTGTTGAAAGAAATTCAGTATCTTACGTATAGTAAGGGAATGCGATTATCTGCTGTTTCTAAAAAAGTAAGGAAAAACCCAGCAGATATGGACGTTCGAAAGCAACTCACACAAGAGTTACTCAACCTTAAACAAAAACTTTTAACAATTAAAGAGCAACTGGAATGAGGAGATGGATGTGGATTTGTACAATGATTTTTCAAAAATCATTTGCACAATTCGCAAGCATCCCACAAACAACAGAAGCCCCCGTTTTATATAAAAATAATTCCCCAAAAAACGGCTTTTATTTCACAAGGCCTTCAACTCAAGTTTCAACAGAACTAACTCAAATTATAATTGGAACTGATCTATTCCTTCAAAACCTTACATATTCTCGAGAAAAAGGCATACATAAATTTAGTATACAAACTAATCTGTTTGGAAGTCCAGAACTACTCACAGCAAATCTTCAATATGGACACTTACTAAAGATCAGTAACAACTTTAATTTTGGCGGACATATTGGCTTAAATAAAATAGTTCCCACGAAGGCAAAAACATTTCCTGAGCTTGGTTGGTTTATCTCCTCAACCATCTTTAATCATCCCTTTTCGATCAGGGGATTCTATCAAAACAATTACCAGCTCCATGCTATAAACTACTGTCGCGTTTATTCCAATTCAAATTTAAATATGGGATATGTTATAAGCACTCTTGATAATTATGGATATGTACATATTTCAAATATTTTATCAAAAAAAATTCAAACCAATTTACAAATCAGAACAAATGGAAATTACCTCTTAGAGTTGAACTACAAACAGGAAAATTGGCAATTAGCATATGAATTTTATTCAATAAGAAATCTTGGAATAAGAAATACAATACGAATAATTTATGAATTGGAAAGGAATGGTGATGTTGGTTTGGGGAGTGAGCATATACTGCCAAATTCTGAATTCACAAATTGATATTGACTACATGTCATCAGTTAATGAAGTTGACATAGAAATAGGAGACTCAGATTTAGATTCTATAATAAAGATTAATCTAATTGATGAGTCTTCAAGATGTATTCTATTAACCCAAGCAGAGTTACAAAATATCATTATTCATCGTAAACAATTTGGAAATATTTTGGAAGAATGTGAATTAATAAAGTGTGGGCTAGATAAAAATAGAATACGCGATCTGCTTCCATTTTTAGACTTTAATTCTAACTTCAAAAGTAAACTTAACAGCTTTTCAAACAGCTACAGAGAATCAAAATGGAAGCCTCAGATAATCGTTGGAAGCTCAATACCTTCACAACACATATCAGATGCTCTGCGATATGGGAAGATCAAACTTTCAAGGGGTAAGGTTTTTCAAGCAAATATATCATTCCAAAGCGACCCATACGAGAGAGGGTTAGACTACTTTGCCGGGGCAATTAAAATTAAAATCCCCAAACATGAATCATCAATAATTATCGGTAAATATATCATTGATTGGAATCACGGTTTAGTAAAAAATATCCCTTATGTTGCTCAATTTACTCAATCGAATGTTAGGTTATTTCATAACATTCAGAATATACGAAGTTCAAGTTCTTGGAATGAATATCAAGGATATTGGGGTGTTGCAATTCAAAAGAGATTAGGACAACAGCATTTATATTTCAGTACGGGCATTGATTACAGAGACGGAAATATTGAGACTCTCAATGATAGCATCTTTAGTAAATTTATTCAAACTGGAAAGCATTTTAACAGCAGAGATTTGATTCGAAAAAATAGCATTTACATATGGAATACCTTTTGGGGTTATTCAATTTATAAGAGTCATTGGAATGCTAATTTTTCGTTATCTCATTATCAACTTTCTAGAATGTATTATGGGAGGAAGGATTTTACAATTCCTGAATTAGCAATTTCAATTTATCCAACGCATAAGTTGAATTTCACTTCAAATGTAGCACTTGCAAATAATCAATTCATTTATAAACTCGGAGCTTTGTATCAGGTAGAGTCAAATTTAAGTTTATCCATAACACACGAAATTTCGCCAATAAAGTTTCCTGTGATAGACCAATCTGCATTTTTGCCAGTAAAAAGCAATACTAAACAAAGCATCGCTATGATTTCTGTTTTTCCCGCCTACCATAAGAATATAAGTATTGGTATTATCAACGGGGACCCAATTTACCGGTTAAAGGAAATGAAACTTCAAAAATTAACTACTGATGTATTTTTTGATTATTCATTCAAAACAAAAAAAGAACGATTCAAGATTCGAATCCAATCAATGGATAAAACAATTTACCGGGCTAATTGGTCCATAGATTACAACGTAAGCAAAAAATTACGAATA
>JAURNR010000052.1 GCA_030830065.1 Bacteroidota bacterium
GTATGCTTTTTCCAAATCAATACCTTCAAACCCTTTTAAACAGGCATCGACAACTACTGGAATAGCGCTATACCCTGGCATAGTATTCGTCTCATTACCCCTTAAATGCCATACGGGTAATTTTCCTTGTTGCTCAAATATTAGTAATATTGAATTAATCATATCGCTTACTCGCTCGGGTTGGATTATTGTATATAGTGGATGAGCTGCCCTGTAAGTGTCCCACAATGAAAACAGCGTATAGTTTGTAAATCCTGGGTCTGCATATACTTTTTTATCCGTTCCTCTATATGCTCCATTTACATCATTAAATAAATTTGGCGCGATCATGGTATGGAACATAGCTGTGTAAAAGATTCGCTTTTTTGTTACATCTGCAGTGGTGATTTTGACCTTGGAAAGCTCCTTGTTCCATTTTCTGTCAGCAGTCTCAGCGATCAAATCAAAATCCCAATGTGGAATTTCAGATTCTATATTTTCTAATGCATTTATGGAGCTTACTGGTGAAATTCCCATTTTCAGTTTTACTACTTCATCCTTTTCGGTATTAAACTCTAAAATCCCTTTAGTATAAACTCCTTTAGCTTCATTTCCGCCAACTTTCTGATTTTCTTCGTAGAGAATAAAATCAGAAATAGGTTTAGAAGAAACTAACGTAAAATATTCTCTTTGGTCACTTGCCCACCCTTTTGAAAAACGATAACCTTCAAAGGTGGTTTCATTAATTTGGTGGAGGTATGTCTCTACTGATGTATCAGAATTACCCTCACTTAAATCAATAATTATTCTTGCATCTTCGGATTCTGGAAACGTATATCTGTGCATCCCTACCCTTTCGGATGCAGTTAGTTCAACTTTTATATCATAGTCCTCTAGCTGTACACTATAATACCCTGGCTTAGCGACTTCGGTTTCTTTTCTATAGAAAGAGGCGTAGGCTTCCTCAGGTTTTTTCTCACCGTGTGTTTTGTACCATGAGTTTTTTACATGACCAAGAAATTTGGTTTGTGTTGCTCCACTCCATGTTTTTCGTTTTCCTGTGGTAGGCATTAGGATAAGTTCTCCTAAATCGGTAACGCCAGTTCCACTTAAATTAAGGTGTGTCAAGCCTTTAACTATAGAGTCTGTATAGTGATATGAAGAAGACCAATCCCAACCTTTATAAAAATTACTAGGGCCTAGCTGTACTCCGCCGAAGGGAACATTGGCACCAACAAATACATGCCCATGACCTCCTGATCCAATAAAAGGATCCACAAACTTTGTTAAATTATTATCGTCTTCTTTGGTTAGGTTTTGACAAGAATAAAATGCAATGAATGATATAAAGAGTAGTTTTATAGTTGCTTTTAATTGAATTGATCTCATTTTATTTATAATTATTAATATCCTGTGGTTCATGCTTTGAAGTAATTGTGTCGTATGTTACTTTTTGAAAACTTGGAGAAGTAGTATTTAATCCCCAGTTGTAGTTAATCTTTTTTGATGTTATAAAATTAAGTGCACCTCCATTTTTAATTTCACTCCATTGAACCCATGGCGTTTTTTTATTCTTCCCATTTAGTTTTAAAGACTTTATATAATGTTTGTCTTTAGAACCCCCATTGATGAGGAGTCTTCCATTTGGAAAATCAATAGAAATTTCTTCAAACTGAGGCGTATTTATAGAGAATCCTCCAATGCCTGGAATCATGGGATAAAGACCTATTGAAGCAAACACATACCAAGAGCCCATTGTTCCTAGGTCATCATTTCCAGGTAAGCCATTTGGTTCTGATGAATACATTTCATTAAAAACTCTATGAATAACCTTTGATGTTTTATAAGGAGAATTTGTCCAGTTATAAATCCATGGCGCTTGAAAATTTGGTTCATTCCCTGAAGCAAACCAATCATCTTCATATCTTGCGTCTAGACGAGTAAAAAATTCATCTAATCGCTTTACTGCCATTTTTGAGCCACCAATTGTATCAATCAGTCCCTTAAGATTGTGGGGGACCATCCAGAAATAATTTTTATGAGTTGCTTCAGTCCAATCTTCTTTTAGGTCTTTCCAATTGCCATTAGCGTCTTTAGAATTGAGCCACTTATTCTTTGAATTGTATATGTTTTTCCAATTTTGGGAGCGGTTTATGAAATATTCTGCGTCTTTTTTATTATTCAAAGCCTGAAGCGCAAACTGTCCAATTGCAAAATCGGAGGAAGTGTATTCTAACATCAGTGATGCCTTTGTAAAACCCCTACTCATATATTGTTCTAAATAGGGCCTTATTTCTCTATTCTGTGAATATGAATTGGGTATAGTTGCACCACTTTTCATGAATTTGAATGCCTTTTTTAAATCAAATTTATTAGCTCCAAAAACATAGGAGTTAGCAATTAACGTTGGCGTTGGATCTCCTTGCATAATGCCTGTTTCTATGTTTGCCAAAACCCATCTTCCATAACCGCCACTTTGTTCAGCAAAATCTACTAAAGACTGCATCATATCACTGCTTTTGTCCGGATATAACATTGCAATTAATTGCGCTTGAGTTCTGTAGGTGTCCCAAACACTAAATGAGCTATATTGATCCTTGCGGGTTGTTTTGTGAGTAATAAAGTCTGCACCCATATACTCGCCATTTACATCACTAATAATATTAGGATGAATAAGGGAATGATAAAGATGTGTGTAAAATTGTTTTAACCTGTCTTTGCTTGGAGATTTGACCGCTATCTTTGACAGATTTTTATCCCAGACTTTTTCAGCGTTTTCCTTATAGGCAGCAAAGCCGCCTTCTAAAGTATTTGCCTCAAGATTTTTTTTAGCATTTTCAA
>JAURNR010000053.1 GCA_030830065.1 Bacteroidota bacterium
CCGTATTTGAATAAAAATATTCGAGCACAATCAAAAGTCGCACTAGCAGATGCATTAATTACTACGGGAGATGTTTATACAAGCGAACTTTTATTGGCACAGGTAGAAAAAGAATTCAAAGACGACCCGATAGGACAACAAGCAAAGTTTAAAAGAGCTGAATTATCATTCTATCGTGGTGATTATGAGTGGGCCAACATGCAATTAGACGTATTAAAGGGCGCAACTACTCAATTGATATCAAATGATGCAATGGAATTATCCCTTTGTATAACTGATAACATAGGTATCGATAGCAATTATACCGCTTTAGAAATGTATTCACAAGCTCGCTTATTCTTCAGACAACAATGGTATGACAGTGCAATGATTTATGCCCGTAAACTAAATCTTGACTTTCCAGGGCATGCATTAGGCGATGAAGTGTTAATGCTACGTGCTCAAATTGAAGAAGCAAAAAATAATTTTTTAGAAGCAGCAGATCTATATCAGGCATTAGCTGAAACATATCCTACTGATATACTTGCTGACAATGCATTGTATAAACTTGCTAAAATTCAGCAATACAAATTGAATAATTCTGATAAAGCCCAAGAGTACTATAAGAAATTAATTGAGAATCATACAGATAGTATTTTCATCGGTGAGGCAAGAATTGAATTTAGAAAACTCAGAGGATTTTAATTTATTTGCTTAAATGTATCGAATAAGGCTTATCATAATTTGTTTACTATCAATTAACGTTGTGGAAGGTCAACTTCGAAACAACATTTTTAGAGAACCCTATTTATTAAATTTAGATTCTGCTGATTTTGAAATGTATAAATTTGCCTCTTCGAATGAACGATTAGGAGCGGAATTTATAACTTACATTAGAAATCACGAATACAGTGAATCCCATAATCCAGGATACTCATTATTGGGACAACAAATTAGAGTTGGATTTCAAAATAAACTTTCAGAAAAAGACATACTGTCCATTGGAATAATTAGCGATTTTCCTTTCGGAGGAAGTTATTCTGACATTAAAACATGGCCTGTAATCAGATATAATCGATTGGGAAATAATTATGTTTTTAATGCAGGTAGTATTCAGAGTCATATTAATCATAATCTAATTGAGCCACTTTATAATTATGAAGCTGCATTAATAAAGCCGGTTGAATATGGCCTTCAATACTTTTTTGATAATGGGAAGTTTCGATGGGAATCCTGGTTAGATTGGAGACAATTTTCAAGGCCAAAAATCTCGCAGCAAGAAATAATATCATTCGGAAACACAGGCTCTATTAAATGGTTTGAATCTAAAAACAGTAACCTAACACTTAGCTCTCCATTTTCAGTTTTAGTTTTACATAAGGGAGGGGAAAATTTAAAGGTTGGAAAGCCAATTGTAAACCAATTAAATGCCAATGTTGGATTTAGAGGCTTAATTAATAATAAAATACAAATTGAAGCGCACCTTTTAAATTCTTACGATGCCTCACCACGATTAGTACAAGCCTTTAAGGATGGTTTAGGTTATTTTAGTTCTTTGCAATGGTATCAAAAAAACCACACAGTTTCTCTTTCACATTTCTATGCTAAGGATTATTTTGCCCCTTTAGGACCTTCACTTTATAACAATTATAATCCTGAATTACCTTATAATATCAGTAAAGTTCGAAATTTTGTTCACCTTAGGTACTTATATGGGAAAGCACTCGCAAATGGTAAAGCTTATTTAGAAACTCGATTAGAACCTATTTACCACATTCCAAACAAGCAATTTGCTTGGAGTGCCTCGTTATTTATTAAAGTAAAATTAGGAAATGGATTTTTACTTGATCCTTCTACCTACTTTTATCGGTAGCTAAGACCATCCTAATTCCAAGATTTGCTCCTATCTCCATAACGTTAACCATTTGTTGAACGGTTAAATCTCTGTCAAGCCGCAACACTACACTCATCCTGTTATCTGGATTTTCAGGATCTAAGAATTCCTCATTCTTTTGAACTAATACGGATTCCAGTTCCTCAACAGAAACAGGGGTTTTATTATTGTCTATGTAGTATTCAATAGTGGTCTTCTCTTCATCAGCAAATTTTACCGTTAATATAAGCGGCTTTGTTTGAACTGTTGAGGTTGTCTTTGCTTTAGGCAACATGATCTTAATAACATTGGGATTGGCCAATGTAGATGCTATCAAAAAAAATAGCAATAAAAAGAACATGATGTCATTGAGGGAGGACGATTCTACCTCAGCATCTTCTCTTGCCCGTCTGCGTAAATTCATAGACTTTAAATATTAGATTTAACAAAAATCTCCATCAGGTTCAAGCTTTGCTCTTGCAGCCTTTCAGCAAAGCGATCGATTCTGCGGATGTATAATTGGTACCCTAAAAACGCAATGATACCAACTACTAGACCAGCAAAACTGGCTACCATTTTTACATATAGACCGCCCGATATTGCACCAATACTTAAATCTCCAGTAGTAGAAATTGTATAGAAAATGTTAATCACTCCCCAAATTGTTCCAACAAATCCCAACATTGGGGCAACTCTAGCAATAAGACTTAGATAATTGAGATTACTTTCCATTGCACTTAATTCCACCTGAGCTTTGGTTTCCATCGCACTCTCAATCTCACGCATATTACTACCCAAAAAACGAAGGCCAGTAGCAATAACTTGTGCTTGAGCAGTAGGTGTTCTGTCACAATAAGCCAATGCAGAATCAGGACGATTTTCCTTTAGATTATCGCGAACCACATTAATTAAATTTTCATCTAGTTTAGCGCGATTTTTTAGATAAATCCAACGCTCAACTATAAAGTATATTGCAACAATCAAACTTGCCGCTAGAAGACCCATTACGAATCCTCCTTTTACCATAATTTCTAAAATAGGTGCAGAAACATGTTCTGATGTTGCTTCACCAGCCGATGATTGAGCAGAGTCAGCTACAACCGTACCTGACTGTAACAAAAGAGTGAACAAATTCATAGATAATGCGAATTAAGGTGGGATTTAATTAAATAACGAATACAGAAGTGAAAAATTATCCCCAACTAACAAGACTACTTAATTTCGGTAACACCACCACTAAGAATAAATTTCATTACATCCCCTGAATCGGCATCAATTGGTTCTATTGATTCTCGCTTTACAACTATTACTTGCCCAGTAATAGCGTAACTCATAGGAAGATAAACAGTGGCATATCCTGGCATGCCAATTTCATCAAGATCTTCTTCTGTCAAAAATCCTATACGCCACATGTAATCTGTTACTTTTACTTTTACAGGTTTTGTAAATTTCTTCTCATCCCCGACAAAAGCTTTGGTCACATCTTTTGTAGTTCCAAAAATCCAACTTAAGCCTGGTGCTTTATCTATAATACCTTCAATAAAAGATAAAATTTGTTGAGCAACTACGCCCTCTGCCAACTTTCCTATACCTGTAATCAGTGCAATGCCACCTATTGCATATAAAGTTACTGCACCAAAACCTAACTCATTTAAGTGTAAAATTCCAACTACTAAACGCAGAAACCATATCAATATGGCAATTGTAAGAAAGATAGGTAGTACGACCAATAAACCCCTTAAAAATAGGTTTAATGCCTTCTTTGCTATTTTATTATTTGTTCCCATTACTTTACAAAGCGAATTAAATCATTTCCAATGTCTTTACGATAGTTTTTTCCATTAAATTGAATTCCTTCAATCGCGCTATAGGTATTTTCTCTAGCTTCTAGTAGAGTATCGGCTAACGTAGTTACTGCAATTACCCTTCCCCCATTAGTTACAATTTGTTCATCTTGCTTTTTAGTTCCTGCATGAAAAACAAACTGATCATCATTATTAGTACTCCGAGTAATAGAAATTGGGATCCCTTTCTTTACTGAACCCGGGTATCCCTCCGATACTAAAAATACACAAACTGCAGTCCTTTCATCTAGACTAAACTCTACCTTACCTAGTTTTTCGTTTGCCACACCCTCCAACATATCAAGCATATCGGTTTTTAATCTAGGAAAGATTGATTCTGTTTCTGGATCACCCATTCTCACATTATATTCGATAACCTTTGGATTGCCTGCATCGTTCATCAATCCCAAAAACATAAATCCTTTATAAGGATGTCCAGCAGTGCTCAATCCGTTTAATGACGGTTCAATAATTTGTGATTTTACTTTTTCAATAAACTCCTCATCTGCAAAAGGAACTGGTGACACAGAACCCATTCCACCAGTATTTGGACCTTGATCATCCTCCAAAATTCTTTTGTAATCTTTAGCAGAACCTAAGATATGATAATCTTTTCCATCTGAAACTACAAAAACTGAAATTTCAATGCCATGAAGAAATTCTTCTACAACAACAGTACTCGATGCTTCACCAAAAGTCTTGTTGCTTATCATTTCTCTGCAGACATTTAATGCCTCATCAAAATTATCGGTGATAATTACACCTTTTCCAGCTGCTAAACCATCTGCCTTTAAAACATACGGCGCAGATAAGGTTTCCAAAAATGGTTCTATCTCTTCAATATTATGAATGTCAAACTTTTTATATGAAGCAGTAGGGATATTGTTTTGCATCATAAATTCCTTAGCAAAACTTTTACTACCTTCCAACTGAGATGCAAATTTGTCAGGACCAGCAACTGAAATTTTAATATTGGAATCACTACATTTTCCATTTATAAAATCGACTATTCCGTGAACCAATGGATCTTCGTTTCCCGGTACCAATAATTCTATTGAGTTAGCAATGCAGAACTCCCAAACAGCATTAAAATCTAAAGGATTTAAATTAACATTGGACCCAATTTGTGCAGTACCTGCATTTCCAGGTGCAATAAATAATTTATCTAGTTGTTTGCTTTGTGCAATGAAATACGCAAAAGCGTGTTCGCGGCCACCTGAACCGAGTAATAAAACGTTCACCTTACAAAGGTAAATAATTCAATTTTACTCCCAATCAGAATCGTTGAAATTAGCAATACCCGGGCGTGGCTCATCGGGTCTCTCTTTTGGCTCCATTCTCTTTAATCGATCTATATAGCCAATCTCTTTATCCGTTAAGAATCTCCATTTACCTCTTCCTAACTTTATCTTATCAAATTCACCTATCAAAACACGGTCTAGACCTTCTACTTCATATTTGAATTGTTCAAACATTCTTCGAACAATTCGGTTTCTTCCCGAATGAATTTCTAATCCTAAAACAGTGGAATCATTTTCGTCAACAAAACCAATTTGTTCAAAGGACATCCAACCATCTTCTAATTCAACACCGTTAACCCAAGCTAACATATGTTCCTTGCTAGGCTTTCTATCAAGCTTAGCTCTGTAAATTTTCTTAATTTCAAAACTTGGATGGGTAAGTTTTTGAGTCAAGTCACCATCGTTAGTAAGTAATAATACACCGGAAGTGTTTCTATCTAATCTACCCACAGGATAAATTCGTTCTTTACCCGGTAAATCGATTAAATCAAGCACTGTCTTTCTGTCCTTTTCATCATCTGTGGTGGTAATGTATCCTCTAGGTTTATTAAGAACGATATAAACTGGTTTTTCAGGAACAATTAATTTTCCATCAACCTTAATCTTGTCTTTTTTTCCAACTTTGCTCCCTAATACATTAACTACATTTCCGTTAACCATCACCCTACCGCTTAAAATCATTTCATCAGCTTCACGCCGACTACAAATTCCAGAATTTGAAATATATCTATTGAGACGTACTTCAGTAGATAACAACTCTGTTCCTTTGTTGAGCATTTTTCCGTATTGCTCAAATTCAGTTCGACTACCTTTATAACCAAATTTTGACTGAGTCTCACGTGTTTCAATTCTTTCACGCTTCAGTTTCTTGGGCTTTTTTGACTTATTATCTTGTTCTTTTCTAGGCTCAGATTCGTTCCTTCTGAAAGAATTCTCATCTTTATCGTGTCCCCGGCGATTGAACTTTCCAGCGTCTCTACCGTAGCCACTATCACGTCTATCATTGCGTTTGAAATTTGAATTTCGATCTCCTCTGTAAGGATTATCACCACTAAACGATTCTCTTGTTTCTAAATTATCACCTTGACGATTTCGTGGTCTGTCTCCGCGATCAAAACTGCGTCGATTGTATCTACCTCCATCTCTATTTTCTCCTCTTTCTCGTCTATCTTCACCTCTAAAATTGGAGCTTTTATTTCCTCTTCCAAAACCTCTTTCTCCTCTACTATCTCTATCATATGATCGTTCTCTATTGAAAGGCTTACTATCCCCAAACCTAGGCCTATCGTCTCTTTGTTCAAAATCTCTGCGCTTCGGTCTGTCATTAAAATCTCTTTTAAATCTACCTTTCCCTTCACCGTCTCGATTTCTATTAAAGTTTGATTTATTTCGATGTGAAAATTCACCATCCTTATTTCCGATGTCTCTTCTATTAGATTTTTTATAAGGACGATCTGAATTTTCTTTCGAATCAGACCCACTTTTACTGTAAGGTTTCTTGAATGCCTTTTCACCTTCAGAATCTTTATTTCTGGGTTTAAAGCTGCTCCTTACCGATCGATTACCCCCTTTAAAATCAGACTTATTGGAATCTGCGCGACCTTTGAATGGGCCTGATTTACCTCCAGTTTTTTTTTCTGATGGTTTTTTTGAATCGCGTTTTTCTTCCATGGTCTTTTTTCAATGAAACCGCAAAATTACAGAAATAAATCTACACCCTTATCAAGGGCGGTTTGTTTTATTTGAATAATCCTTTCTTCAGGATCAATATAGTATCCCAAATCATAACAATAATAAACAGAACTATCATCTTCCTTGTGTGTAAAATAATCGAAGGCAAAACCAACTCTTCGAATGGCAGTTAATGAAACTCTACCATTATCATCAGCAACGTTGTTAAGAAAATAATCTAAAATTTGTCTATTCTTTTTTAACCTAGAGTCAATTAGTCTCATCATAGGGTTTTTAGCATTCTTCATTCTATTATGAAAAGCTGACCTACAGCTGTCCCCGCAAAACTTTTTATCGGTCCTTCCCCGTAAAACCTCTTCACATTCTAAACAGTACTTTTTTTCCATAAGCTTTTTAATATTTAAACACTAATGGTTTTATATACACCTAAATAAATATTAAAAATACTCAATTATTTGTTGTAAAAAACAAAAAAAAGTGGGCATTCCCGCCCACTTTAACTAACATGTCGAACTTTAAATGTTCACCTTAGAAAGGAACCTCATCATCCGTTTCCTCCGCCACTTCGCGCTTTTTTCTCTCCACTAGCAAGATGTCTTTAACTACAATTTCCGTAGTCTCACGTTCTTGCCCTTCCTTGTTAACAAATCGACGATGGTTCAATTTACCTTCAATGGAAATTTTCATCCCTTTTTTCACATAACTCTCCACCATTGTTGCTAAATTTCCCCAAGCAATTAACTGATGCCACTGCACCTCATCAACTACATCGCCAGAAGCGCTTTTCATTCTCTCATTTGTTGCCATTGACCACTTTGCAAGCTTGTTGCCATTATCAAAATTGGTAACAACTGGATCTTTTCCTACATTTCCGAATAATCTCACGGAATTCAATAAATTTTTCATACTACTTACCTTTCTTAACTTTTTTGTCTTACTAAAACTATGGCCATTTGTCTCGTTTGACAATACAAAGTTGCATCGACTTAATTGATGTAGTCGGAATGTATACGTATAAAAACGTATAGATTAGCTTATTGAATAGAAAGAGCTTTTAAAACTGCCGTTTCAGTCCTCAAAATACGATTTCCTAATCCAATAGATTTGAAACCATTTTTTAATGCATCCGAAACTTCATTGTTGCTAAAGTCTCCCTCGGGTCCAATTAATATTAAAGTACTATCCTTAAAATTATCTGCTTTCAATGAATTTAATCCATCGGAACAATATGCAATTAACTTAGTACTGTATTTACTTGATTTAAGTATTGATGAAAAATTCACTACTTCGATATTCGGAATCCAGGCTGTATGTGATTGTTTCATCGCAGAAATTGCAGTTTTTCTATGTTTCTCAATATTTAATTTAGTACGTTCCGTATTATCAGTTGACATCCAAAAGATACTATTAACGCCTAATTCCGTAGCTTTCTCTACTAACCATTCCATTCGGTCAGAGTTTTTTAAAATACCCACAGCTACAGATACTTGAGGAACCGAATATTCTTCAACACTTTCAATTATTGCTTTTACTAATCTCTTTTCTATGGAATGAACTCTACCATTATACAATCTCCCTTTTCCATTGGTAAATTCAATCTGATCACCGATTTTAAATCGAAGTACTTGACTAATATGCTTGCTTTCTGCTTCTGAAAACAAAGCAAAATCATTATTAATTGAATCGGTATAAAATGTAAAATGACCTGGCACTTAATCTATTTTCCACGTAGTTCCCTCTTTAGAATCCATTAAGGTAATACCAGCTGCCTTCAAACGGTCTCTAATCATGTCGCTTAATTCATAATTCTTTTCAATCTTTGCAGAAGATCTGATATCTGTTACTAAGTTCATTACTTCATTTAAGTTATTTTGAGAGGAATCGTCATTAATTTTAGGCATGCCCAAAATATTATAGTAAACCTGGTGCATTAACTGATCCAGATCATCCCTCATTTCGATTGAAATCGTTTCTTTCCCATCATTGACTATTTGAATCCGTCTGGCTAATTCAAACAAATGAGCAATTACAATAGGAGTATTCAAATCATCATTCAATGCATCAAATATTGCAGATTTAATGTCATCAACTTTTATAGTTGCTGAATCCGAGGTTTTTAAATTCTTTATCAACCCAATGGCGGATTCCAGACGCTTCATGCCTTTTTCTGATGCTAGTAATGCCTCTTCTGAAAAGTCTAGTGTTCCGCGGTAATGCGCTTGTAATACAAAAAATCTTAATGTTTTTGGTCCAAATCCTCTGGATAGCAATGGATGTTGTCCTTCAAACAACTCCGTTACTTTGATACCATTATTCAAACTTTTAGCCATTTTTTGGCCATTAATTGTGATCATATTATGATGTACCCAGTAACGAGCAGGCTCATTGTTGTGGGCAGAAATACTTTGTGCTATCTCACACTCATGGTGTGGAAACAGCAAATCCATACCGCCACCGTGGATATCAAACGACTCGCCTAAATATTTAGCGCTCATGGCACTACATTCAATATGCCAACCAGGATAACCTTTACCCCATGGACTTGTCCACTGCATAATATGCTCAGGTGTAGCCTGTTTCCATAGTGCAAAGTCATTCGGAGATTTTTTTTCTTCTTGCCCCTCTAAACTTCTACTCTCATTACCTGCACCTGCAATTAAATCCTCTGTATTTCTACCACTCAATTCGCCATAATTGTGTTTTTTTGAATAAGCGGAGACATCAAAATATACCGATCCATTCACCTCATATGCATAACCTTTATCAATGATGGATTGAATCATTTCAATCTGTTCAATGATATGCCCACTCGCCTTTGGCTCAATGCTTGGTCTTTGGACATTTAATTGATCCATCGCCCAGTTATACTGATCTGTGTAGGATTGGGCCACTTCCATAGGTTCTAATTGTTCTAATTTTGCTTGTTTCTGAAGCTTATCTTCACCTTCATCCGCGTCACCTACTAAGTGTCCAACATCTGTAATATTCCGGACAAATCTTACTTGATAATCTTTAAAGGATAAATATCTTCGTAATACATCAAATACAATTGGGCCTCTAACATGTCCAAGATGCGGAGGACCATAAACGGTGGGTCCGCAAACATACATACCGACTTTCTGGGGTACCAAACTCTTAAATGGTTCTAATTTACGCCCTAAGGTGTTATATATAATTAACTCACTCATACTATCTGGTTTCATACATCTCGTTGTAGTACGATTGATAATTCCCCGATGTTACATTATTCAACCAAACCTCGTTTTCCAAATACCAATCTATGGTTTTTTCAAATCCTTCTGAAAAATTAACAGAGGGTTTCCAACCAAGCTCAGATGCAATTTTTGTTGCATCAATTGCATACCGAAAATCATGGCCTTTTCTATCGGTAACATAAGTGATAAGTTTTTCAGACGTTCCATTTTCACGGCTTAATTTGCTATCCATAATTTCACAAAGCTTTCTAACTAAATCTATGTTACGCCATTCATTATTGCCACCTATATTATAAGTTTCACCATTTCTTCCTCTGTGAAATACTGTATCTATTGCTGAAGCGTGGTCATTAACCCACAACCAATCTCTTATATTTTCACCTTTTCCATAAACAGGCAACGGCTGATTATTCTTAATATTATGTATCATCAGCGGTATAAGTTTCTCCGGAAATTGGTGACTTCCATAATTATTCGAACAATTACTTATTACCACAGGAAGTTTATATGTTTCATAATACGCCCTTACAAAGTGATCCGAACCTGCTTTGCTTGCGCTGTAGGGAGAATTAGGAGAATATGGAGTAGACTCTAAAAACATGCCATCATCTCCGAGTGTTCCGTATACTTCGTCTGTACTGACGTGGTAAAACCTTCCGTTATCTATATCTCCAAAGGCCTTAAATGCGTTCAACAAAATAACTGTACCTAATACATTGGTTTTTACAAAATCTAAAGGATTTGTAATACTTCGATCTACATGACTTTCAGCTGCTAGATGAATTACTGAATGTATATTGCGTGATTCAAATAGAGCATTAATTGCAGTGGTGTCTGTAATGTCTGCCTTAAGAAACTCATAGTTTGGTTTACTTTCAATATCTTTTAAATTCTCGAGATTACCAGCATAAGTTAAAACATCAACATTTATTATGTGATATTCAGGATAATTAATTACAAACCTTCTAACAACATGAGATCCTATAAACCCCGCACCACCAGTAATGATTATATTCCTTTTCATTCTAGTTCTTTTACATTTAACAATTTAATATAAAGAGGAGAGTACGAAGGTACACCTATTCTTCCTTCTGCTCCCCACCCAAATCTTGACGGAATAACACACTCCATTAACGCACCATCAGGTACAAAGAAAGGCAATTCATTCATTGCCGGTATTGGATTAACTCCGCCTCCATAATCTGCCATATATTTTCTGGATTCTAGCCTTGAATCTACAATTAAATCCCCATTCAAACGATTAATAACTACATCAAAGGAAACCCTTTTGCCTTCTTTTATTGGTGCATGATTCATGTAATGATCATTTAAAATATCGGGTGCATTTTCACCAATTAATCTGTAATATATTCCTGAATATGAATCGTGATACCAAACACCTTTCTCCTTATGTTCAACACAGTATTTTCTTATTGCTGCCTCTTCAATTTCTTTACGTTTATTGAATTTCTCTTGTGTAAATTCATAATAATCTTGAAGAGTGTAAATTTTCTCTACTTCAAAAACTATCCTTGCTTCTTTACCGTTGGGTAAAAGTTGTACACGATAGTCTGAACTATTTTTTTGCTTTAAACTATCAGTTGATAAAACAACTTCAACTTTACTACCTTCAGACGCAAGCATTAATGCCTCCGTAAGTTCATTTATTGGCTTTGAAGGATATGCAACCTCTACTGCTGTATCAGCATTATATGAATTTTGAATAGTATCACCATCCGGACCAATTATCACGTAATTAATTAAACAATAATGCGAATCATCTATGGTGGAATCTAGGGCTCTTCCTTTCAAAAATTTATATTTTAAACCACTTTCTGTTATTGTATAGTTCCAATATTTGTTATAAATGAGTGCGAATATTACGGATATAATTAATACTGCAAAAAATATATTCAACTTGTTACTATTCATAATATTATACTTTTTGTAACTCACTTTTATATTCTTTTATTGTAGATTTAAACTTTGACACTACATTTTCTAATGAATCCTCACTTGCTCCACCCGCAGCATTGATATGTCCACCACCTGAGAAGTATTTTTCGGCATATTTATTAACCGCAAAATTTCCTTTACTTCTAAAACTCATTTTTACCTTTTCGATCCTGTCAATTATTAGTACGCTTAAAACGATATCCTTTAACCCTAATCCAAAATTAACTAAACCTTCAGTATCTCCAGTAACTACTTGAAATCGTTGTAATTCCTCACGATTTAAATAAATTAAGGCAGTTCTGCAATCTTCTAAAACTTCTAATTTTTCGTACAGACAATAACCAAATAACCTAGATCTATTAATTGAAAAAACATCATAAATTCTTTCATGAATTAATGTATGCTTTGCACCTAATTCGATTAAATCCGCACCTATCCTAAGGGTCTGCGGCTTAGTATTAACATACTGGAAATTCCCAGTATCCGTCATTAGTCCCGTATATAAACAGTTCACAGCATCAGCAGTAAAAACATTCTTTCCAAAGGCTTTCAATCCAAATTCATAAACTAACTCACAGGTGCTGCTAGATTCATTATTCCAATAAGCATATTTATAAAACTTATCGGGATCTTGATGATGATCTATTAAAACAGATGGGGTATTAGATTGCGACACCAATTCACCAAGTTCATTTATCCTAGAAAGCTTGTTAAAGTCTAAACAAAAAATTAAGTCTGACTCTTTTAAAAGCTGTTTAACTTTTTCTGGGTTAATAGTGAAATCAATTACTTCATTATTACCCGGCAACCAACTTAGATTTTCTGAATAATCTGTTGGAGTAATAACCGTGGCCTTTAGACCCATCTTTTGAAGTATATGCCAAAGCCCAAGTGTGGAGCCCATTGCGTCGCCGTCGGGCTTATGATGAGTAGTTATAAAAATATTAGAAAACTCTTTTGATTTTAGCCTTATTATTAGGTCTTCTGTATTATCTATCCTCATGTTTGATGCAAAAATACGGAATACCTAAAGTAAATTTGCATGAATATGGGGAACAGCGATTATCAATTGATTACTTTGAACAATGGTTTACGTGTTGCCCATTTAAAGGTTAGTTCCACTTTATTGGTACATTGCGGATTTGTTATTAACTCGGGAAGCCGAGATGATGGCCCAATCGAGGGAATAGCTCATTTCCTTGAACACATGCTATTTAAGGGTACACAAAGGCGTAAAACTGTCCATGTCTTAAACCATTTAGAAAATGTAGGGGGTGAATTAAATGCTTTTACCACAAAGGAACTAACATCTGTTTATGCAACCGTTCAAAAGAAACACTTTCAACGAGCGGTTGATATTTTGGTTGATATAACTTTTAGATCATCATTTCCAGATTCTGAAATTCAAAAAGAAAAGACCGTAATCAAAGATGAAATCAATATGTATCTGGACAATCCTGATGAAAACATATATGATGAATTCCAAGAAATGGTTTTTGAAAACCATCCTTTAGCACACAATATTCTTGGAACAGAAAAATCAATATCCCAAATTAATTCGCAACATCTTAAACAATTTATAGAAAACAATTATACTTCTGATAATATTGTTTTTGTAGTAGTTGGAAATGTATCCATCAACAGGACAGTAGAAGCACTAAATAAATTTATGGATGATATAAATCTATCATCTTTGTCAAAATCCCACAATTATCAACCCATAAAATATTTACCAAAGAAAGTTGAAAAACCATCTGATTTTGGTCAATCATACGGGATAATGGGAATTCCTTGTTATATGGATACTCATGAAATGAGATATCCTATGATTTTATTGAATAATTTACTAGGTGGACCAGGAATGAATAGCCGTTTAAACCTTGGAATTAGAGAAAAATATGGGTTTACTTATCATATTGAAAGTGGATATTCGGCTTTTTCTGATACCGGACTTTTTCATTGTTATTTAAGTTGTGAAGAACAATATTTAAAAAGGTCGTTTGAATTGATTCGAAAAGAACTTCAAAAGTTAAAAAACAAAAAACTAGGTAGACTTCAATTACAACAGGCAAAAAATCAAATATCAGGAAATCTGATAATTAGTAGTGAATCCAGAACCGGTTTATTATTACATATTGGTAAAGGAATTGTTAAATATGGGCGTGCAAATAGTATCATTGAAACTATATCTAAAATTGAGAATGTAAGTGCAGATCAGGTATTAGAAGCAGCAAACGAGATATTTAATTTTGAAGAATTTAGTGAGTTGATTTATTACCCAGAATAATGAAAAACCATCCTATCAAAAATTTGATTTATGAAGGAGAAGGATTAACATTAGATTTTAAACAAACCATCCAAAATCCTCGAAAAATAGCAAAGTCCATGGTAAGCTTTGCAAATACAAAAGGTGGAGTTTTACTTATCGGCGTAAGAGATAATGGCAGTATCTGTGGAATTAAATCAGAGGATGAAATACACATGATTGAACTCGCTGCAGGTTTCCACAGTAAACCAGAAGTATCTTTTTCAATAAAAGAGTTATCAGTGGATGGAAAAACGATAATTCAAGTTGATATTCCAGAAGGTAAAGAAAAACCATATTATTCTCAAGGAGATGATGGCAAATGGTGGGTTTATGTTAGAGTAGAAGATAAGTGTATCTTAGCTTCAAAGACTACCGTAGATTTTATGAAAAATCATGGAAAAGAGGTAAAAATCACCATGGGTAAGTTAGAGCAAAATATATTACAATTTGTTGCCTGCAGAGAGAAAACTACATTATTCGAAATTTGTAAAAAGTTCAATCTAGGGAGACGAAGAGTTTCCCGAATTTTAGTTGATTTAATGAGAGCTGATGTAATTCGAAGTCACACTACAGAAAAGACCGAATTTTACACCTCCGTATAAAAAAAGAGCAAGCCAACGGCCTGCTCTTTATAAGTTTCTATTATTATTATTTAGTTGCTTGTGCGAATCTAGCAGCAACTGCATCCCAATCTACAACATTCCAAAATGCAGAAATGTAGTCTGGACGACGATTTTGATAGTTGAGGTAGTAAGCGTGTTCCCATACATCTAAGCCAAGAATAGGAGTTCCTTTAACTTCAGCAATGTCCATCATAGGATTATCCTGATTAGGTGTAGAAGTAACAACTAAATTATTATCATGAATAACTAACCATGCCCATCCACTTCCAAAACGAGTTGCAGCTGCTTGTGCAAACTGTGTTTTAAACTCTTCAAAAGAACCAAAAGCTTGGTTGATTGCAACTGCTAAATCACCCATTGGATTTCCGCCTTTATTTGGACCCATAATTGACCAAAACAATGAGTGATTATAATGTCCACCCCCGTTATTTCTAACTGCACCCGAGTGAGAACTAATTGAACCCATTAATTCCTCTATTGATTTTCCCTCTAAATCAGTTCCTTCAATAGCTTTATTTAGATTAGTAACATATGCATTATGGTGTTTTCCATGGTGTATTTCCATAGTTTTTGCATCAATATGGGGCTCAAGCGCTCCCAAATCGTAAGATAATTTTGGTAATTCAAACATAATTATAGACTTTTTATAATAACAAATTTAGTTAAACTTCGTTTGCACACCAATGCTAATTCTACAGAAGCATATATTTTTGTGCTCATTATTTATCAGATTGAGTTATAGTTCATTAGAAATAACAGCCGCGATTTTATCACTATGGTGTGTATGGCTAGCTGCGAAAAACAAAGTTTTAAACTGGCCCATTAGTATGGTCGCTTCGGTATTGTATGGCTGGGTATTTTACCAAAATCGGTTTTATTCAGAATCATATTTACAAATGGCTTTTTTTGCATTTCAATCTTATGGATGGTGGTACTGGACTATACCGAAACTAAAAAGAAAGGAAAAACCTATTCAAAAAACACCTCAAAGATTTATCCTATGGATAATACTCTTGTTTTTCGTTGGTTATTTCATATGGTTTAATGTTTACACTCATTTTTACAAAGATGCAAGATATCCTATAATTGATGTATTTCTCACTGTACTAAGTTTAACTGCATTATTTATGCAGGCAAGAAGGTGGTATGAAAGCTGGTTTCTATGGATTTTAGCTGATTTAATCTATGTCCCGATGTTTTATTTAGGAGACCAACCTATTACAGCATTACTGTATTTAATTTTTATTTTCCTTGCCATTTTTGGGCTTTTAGAATGGCAGAAAGTAATAAAAAAGGCTTCCTAATGGAAGCCTTTTATAATATATTATTTGAGTAAAATTACTCTGTTGTTTCTTCAGGGGTTTCTTCAGGAGTTTCCTGAGTAGAATCCTTAGATTCATCAGCCGACGCTTGCATAAGTGCACGAGTCGTTTTAACCGACACAATTGCATTTGCTGCTGCGTCCAAAATTTCAATGTTCTCGATACTTATATCTTTTACCTTTGCACTTTGACCGATCTGAAGCTTACCAATCTCAACATCTACGTAGTCAGGCATGTCTTTAAGTAAACCCTTAAGTTTTAAACGGTTTATTTTTTTCACCAACTTACCACCGGCGCGAATTCCTGGGGAGTTACCAACTACTTTAATTGGAACTTCAACAACTACAGGCTTATCATCAGAAACCGCCAGAAAATCTGCATGAATAATCATCTCAGATACAGGATGGAATTGAATATCTTGTAGAATAGCATCAAACATTTCACCTTCGATATCTAATTTTACTTTGTAAGCATTTTGTGTGTAGACTAGTTTTTTGAAATCCGCTTGGTAAATAGCGAAATGTGTACCTTCCTTTCCTTCACTATACATCACACAAGGAACTTGTCCTTTTTTTCTAATTTCTTTGGAGCTGCGAGTACCTACTTCCGCGCGCTTTTCTCCTTTTAATAAAATGGTTTTCATATTATTCTAATTATTTTTTTACTTGATTTGACGTAAATCTAAACTCGTTTGTGAGTTTAAAACTTGCTTATATAATGAGCTAATACTACCATGCTCATGTACATTCCTGATTGCTCTAGCAAATAATGGAGCTACCGATAAAACCTTAATTTTATCAATGTGTTTCTTCAACGGAATAGAATCTGTAACAACTAATTCTGTTAACACTGAATTTTCAATATTGTCATAGGCCTTTCCACTTAATACTGGATGACAGCATAAGGCTCTTACAGTTTTTGCTCCTTTCTCGGTTAACATTTGAGCTGCCTTGCAAAGTGTTCCACCCGTATCAATTATATCATCGATCAATACAACATCCTTACCGTCAACGTCTCCAATAACAGTCATATTTGCGATTTCGTTCGCTTTTTTACGCTCTTTATCACAAATTACCATAGGGAGATTTAATATTTTAGCCACCTCACGAATTCGATTGGAAGCACCCACATCAGGAGCAGCTATTACTAGGTTATCTTGGCTTAATGTTTGGATATACGGTACAAAAATGATTGAACTTTCTAGATGATCCACAGGAACATTAAAAAAACCTTGGATTTGAGGTGCATGCAATTCCATTGTCATTACACGATCTGCACCAGCAGTACTTAATAAATCAGCAACTAATTTTGATGCAATAGAAACTCGTGGCTTATCTTTTCTATCTTGACGCGCAAAACCATAGTAAGGAATAACGGCTGTGATATAATTTGCACTTGCTCTTTTCGCCGCATCAATAGCCATTAACAATTCTAATAAGTTGTCACTGCTAGGATAAGTTGATTGAACAATAAATAAATCGCAACCACGAACGCTTTCTTGAAAATTAGGTTGAAATTCACCATCACTAAAACGACTAACTAAAAGGTCGCCCGGAATAGTTCCATAATAATCACAAATAGATTTTGTTAACTCAACTGAGGCAGAACCGCCAAAGATTTTTACTGGATGTATTAAAGATGTCATAATAAGATTTTACTGTCTCACGGCACTATACCGGATATCATCAAATCGCTTTTGTTGTCCGACTAGGGCTCGAACCTAGACTCTTCTGAACCAAAATCAGACGTGTTGCCAGTTACACCATCGGACAATTTTGGGAGTGCAAAAATAAAGAGTAAATACAATCATTCCAACACTACCTATTATTTTTTTCAAATTAATTCAAAATTTGCAATGTTTGAGTACAACTTTTCATTTCAGAATGAAGTTGAAGTATATAATTTCCGGGACTAAAGCCACGCAAATCCAATTCATGCTCGAAGGTGCCGGCAGAAAATCTTTTATTGAAAAATGTATACAATTGGTTTCCCATAGCATTGTATAATACCAGACTTAAATTTCCACCACCATCGGTTGAGAAGGAAATAATGGTTTTATTTTTTGCCGGATTTGGAAATACATTTCTCAAAGATATTTGAGTCATATACTCAGCTATATCATCAATACCGCTAATATTATTTTTAAATATTGGTAAGGTATTAAAGTCTGTTCCAAGAATATTCTTTATTTCAGCATCATTTAATTCAAACCAATCCTTAAGAACAGATGCGTATACTTGTCTAAAATCAAATTGCATTGGCACATTATCATTGACCGTTGTTGTTGAGGGTATGCTCGGATTATTTCCAATAACTCCTGGTTGAACGGCATCTCCAAAAACAAACATCGGAGCGGCAGCACCATGGTCTGTTCCTCCCGATGCATTACTTTGAATACGCCTTCCAAATTCACTAAAGGTCATACCCGTAACTTTATCACTTATGCCTAATAATTCAAGGTCATCTTGAAACCCTTCAATGGATTGGCTTAAATGTGCTAAAAGTGCCGAGTGATTTCCCAATGTGGTATCGGTTGAATCAGTTTGAGCACTGTGCGTATCAAAACCACCTAAACTAACCATGTAAACCCGAGTTGACAGTCCACCTGAAATTAGTTTTGCTACAATTTTTAATTGCTCACCAAGGGTATTTCTACCACCCGATACAGGATACTTTGTAGACTTATTCAATCCATTTGCAGCGGCTGCTTTTATAACATCAGCGTATTCATTAGTTTGTTGAGCCAAAATCCTAATGTACGCTAACTCTTCTCCTGCAGGAGTACTGGGTACATTTCCACTAGAATTATCTAATAATTCATAGAATGAGCTTGGATCTGTAATTGCCATTCCCATACTTGTATTTGGGCCCATAAAGGATAAAGAAACAAGCGGCCCAATTTGAATAGCCAATGGATCAGGATAAGTAGAATTGGGATAATTATCAGGATAATTAGGATATTGTTCGTTCAAATACCTACCCATCCAACCGGTTGTTAACACTTTATTACTATCCGAAGCACTCATCCAAATATCTGTCGATCTAAAATGTGAAAAATTTGGTTGAGGGTAACCCACGGACTGGATTATATTCAATTTCTTATTGTTGTATATATTGTTCAATCCAGACATCTGAGGATGGAACCCTATTTCGGAATAATCTGATAGCCCAATTGCCTTATCTTCAGGAATTAATACATTAGATCTTGCTTTACTTAAATTACTATATTGGTCAAGTGGAAGTAGTGTATTCAATCCGTCATTTCCTCCGTTTAACTGGATAATCACTAAAACCTTATCACTTGCACCACGTTTTCCTAAAGCCTTTAACAATGCATTATTGTTAACTGAGCGCAATTGCATTCCATTTAATGCAACCGGTATAACCGTACTCGCCGTTGCTGCTTTAATAAATGATCTTCTTTTCATTTTTTGTTTTTTAAGAAAGTTGATATTCTGAAAGGTTCATAATTGCCTTGTAAAGCAATTTCAACTTCAAGGTTATATTGGTTAGTGCTGTTGAGTGATTGGAATTCGACGGATCAATTGCTGCTTGATAATCATCAGACCAATTATAATCTGGAATTCCACCAGGAAGAATAACTTCTTTTAGTGAAATTATTTGATCATTACTTAATTCAAAAGGTAGTAAAAACTGAGTGGCTTCAGTAATTAACTTGTTTGGATCTGAAGGAGTATTAAATTGAACTGTTAATGTCCATGGGTCTACCAATAATTTTTCTGTTCCAATGTTATACCCGACCCATAATAAATAATCCTGATATTCATTACGTTTAGGTAAAGAATCTGAAGTTATCCAGAACCTTTGATATAAAGGGATTTGATACCATGCTTCCCAACCTGACACACTAGGTGGATCTCCCAAATCCATCTGTAAAATTGTAGAATATGCCCATCCGAGATAATATGCTTTATATAAGTTTTCATATTCTGTATTGCTTGGAAAGGCAGGTTTAAATTGTTTAACATATCCCGCTGTGTGACTAAAAGGATCCTTTATTAAACAAGCTTGATTCCAAGTATCATAAAAGTGTTCGCTTGAAAGTAACGTTTCTAATACCGGCTTTATATCAAAATTATTATTTCTAAATATTAGAGCCAAAGGTTCAATTACATTACTTTCTGCATTTGAATCAATCTCATAATAAACAAAATAACGGTAAAGTCTTCTGCATATATACTTAGAAACTTCTTCAACCGAAAAAATCATATCTAACAAATCATCCAACTCATCATATCCACCCGTTGATGTTGATCTTCCTTTAACTACTGTATTGCCAAAGAAATCAGAAAATTCTTTGTCCGTGTTATCGTGCTTGTTTGGTAGAAATAGCGATGAAAATGGAGTTGTTCTAAAATCAATAGTAAAACCTGTTAAAACTCTTGCAGCCGCTTTTACGTCGTCCTCTGTGAATTTACTATCCGTTCCTTTTCCCAATGTAAAAAGTTCTTGTAATTCGCGTGCATAATTTTCATCTGGGGCATTTTTTGTATTCAATCTTCCATTTAGATAATAGAGCATTGCCGGATCTAAAGTGATTGCTCTCGTCAGTGCTTTGAAATTTCCTAAAGAATTGTCCATTAATGCCTTGAAATAATAATAACTAGCTGAAGCTGAGGGAACAGCTGTCATCTCAGTTGCAAAATGATTATGCCAAAACAACCACATTTTTTCAAATATTGTACCTGTACCTTCAGCGCCAATTGACCATAACCAACATTTCAAACTATTTTTTCTCACCCCTTCAAGGGCGGTATCAAAAGGTGCATCAACCCAAGTTTTACCGTATTCAACATTTGGGTCTTGAACCCTATTTTGATAATTATTAACCGGAGGAGCAATTGACAAATTTGACGTATCTAACAAAGCAGTGATACATTGGTCCATTGTCTTAGATTGAAATGATTTGAAATCAGTCATACTAGGACCAAAAGTTGTTCGCCTCAATAAATGCATTCTTTCTTTATCGCTCCAGGTACCCGAATATTTACTTAAACCTGAATTTGTTCGCTTCTTTACTTCTGGATTATTACCTTCAGCTGTAGTATTTAAATCACTAGTAGAGGGTACTATTTTCCTTGGTCTGAGAAATTGTCGTCTATTCATGTATCAAAATTTTGATAATAATTAGTTGTAAGTTAGATGTGGAAATTCAAAATAAAATAGAAAAATGAACAAACATGACCTTAGTGTGACTCATAATCATAAAATAATTCTGGCTTGACCAAAATGGTATTTTTTAATCTCCGAATTCACTTCAACCACTAATCTTCCCGCCGAGTCAACTTCTTTAAGCTTACCTTTAAAAATATTATTATCCGAGGACCTCAGTGAAATTGTAGTATTTCTTTTGTACAGTTGTAGATTGTACGTTTCTTCTACACCATCACCAATTGTTACTGTTGAAATGCTATTGTAAAGTGTTTTTGATAAGGTTTGCAGACTTTCAGAACTTATGGATTTAGTATTTAAAATTCCTGTGACCTTTTTCATTTCACTAATTGGATCTAAAACATTTAACCCTACACCCACAACCAGCACTTTGTTTTGATTGGCATCAGTAATTATTTCCATCAATAATCCAACAGCTTTATGATCATTTAAAATAATATCATTTGGCCACTTAATCCATGATTTTTGCTCAGATTTTGCGGAAACAAATTCATTAACCAATAGAGTAATTGATTTATTCAGGTTGACCACATCAACAGTATCATTTAACAAGATACCAATTGAAAGAGCTAAACCTTTGTTTTTCTGGTTTATCCAGTCCCTTTTTCTTTGTCCTCTTCCATTGGTTTGATTGAAGGAGTAAATACCAATTGGAAAATGAAGGTTATCATGTTCTTTAATTAAATCTATCAATAAATCTTGAGTAGAATCTAAGCTCTCAATATAAAATAGATTATTGGTATTTGGTATTTCGCGTAAGTCGATCAAATTCACGAACTTTGTACACAAATTTACATGACAAAAAAGGAACTAACACCAGAAATGATGGTTGAAGTGGCTGCAAAAGGGCTTCAAGAAAAAAAAGGACATAATATTATTAGTATAGATTTAAGAGGGGTAAGTGGAGCCTTTACCGATTTTTTTGTGATTTGTCATGGAGGTTCGGGTAGACAAATTGATGCGTTAGCCGACAGCGTAGAAAATGAAATGCGATTAGGTTTAAACGAAAAAGCGACACACAGAGAAGGAAATGATGTATCGGAGTGGATCCTACTAGATTATTACAACATTATAGTTCATATTTTTTCTGAGAGTAAACGAGAATTTTACAACTTAGAAGATTTATGGGGAGATGGGAAGATAAAAAAATATGAATAGGTTAAAAAGATTTGCAAATAATACAATTATTTGTATTTTTGCAGCCCTTAAATAAGCCAATTGGCCCGTTCGTCTATCGGCTAGGACACGTCCCTTTCACGGATGAAAGAGGGGTTCGATTCCCCTACGGGCTACAAAGGTTGAAGATTACCACATCAACAATCTAAAGAAAATATCGCGAAGTAGCGATTGTCGTCGGGCTCTTATCCGCATCAGGCGGACGCAGGTTCTACTACCAAAAGGCAATATCGCGGGATGGAGCAGTGGTAGCTCGTCGGGCTCATAACCCGAAGGTCGCAGGTTCGAGTCCTGCTCCCGCTACTAAGTAAAAGCCTCTTTTTGAGGCTTTTTTCATGTTCGTTGTTTACGTTTTATACTCCCATTCGGCAGACCGAATGTATATTGGTCAAACTTCAAATCTCATTGCTTTTTAGAATACCATTAGTATACTTGAGTAAATAAGGCTTTTCTGTTCGTTCACTTATTTCTGCTGCGACTAATTTTACTTCGTCCCTTAATTCAGGATAAACCTTAGCCACTCTCAACATAAACTTTAAGGCATAATAACCTTTATTATCAGCACCAAAAAGTACTGCTTGCTTTGAAGCAAAATCATAAAATCCGCTCAGTTGGTCAATTGGTAACTTAACAATTGCTAATAGACTTAGAATAGAAGTAATCACCTTCTCTTCCCGAATTTGATGAATTGCATCGCTATTTTTTGTAAACCAATTATCTAAATTTTCAGGACTTAGTCTTCCGATCATTCCAATTACCCAAGCAGATCTCCAATTGTACGGTCGTTTATTTGAAAACATTATTTGCGATAGCTCCGGTAAATACAATTCTATATTTTCTAATACTGAAATAGCCAAGCGTGTCGACATTTTCTCTCCGGGGTTTTTCATAATCCCTTCAAGATTTTTTAATTCCACTGCAGTATATAATTTTAGCTTTTCTCTCCTCATTACGCTGGAAACAAGACAAGCAAATAATGATAAATTTTAATTGAAGCTATATTATAGAATCGCTGTTAATATATTCAAGCGATTTTATCATTTTTAAACAAATAATCGTGATAAGATAATTTTTCAATAAAACTATATCCTTTATCTCCTAGAAATTGTTCTAGTTCATTAAAATCTCTATGTTCTACAAGCATATATTTAAAACTATACTTCTCAAAATCTACACCTCTCAATACCTCTGTTTCTGCACCTTCTACGTCCAACGATAAAAAATCTATAACTCTTGGTGCATTACTTTTATCCATAAGACTAGTTAATGTTTGAGCAACTGAACCAAATTCAAAAATTACTTCGTGTTTTTTTAGATGTTTTTTAGAGTTTTCAATATGAATATCCTTATCGATAATGTCTAAATCCAAACTATTTGAGAACGTCATCAAATTAGAATAAGTTATATCAACATATTTATTTTGGTAATCAAAACCAACACAAGCATTACAATAAATAGAGTTATTTTTACTTCTGACTTTTTTACAGGTTAGAAAATTATTTGGACTTGGTTCAATTAACATTCCTTTCCAGTTGTATTTTCTTTCATAATAGAGCGTATTGGATTGAGTAAAACCATCATTAGCACCTAATTCGATAAAAAACCCATTTTTATATCCCAAATACTTCTCCATTTTCTTGTCTAGCCTATTTAATGAAAACGAGCCCTTATTAGAAAAACTAGTTATATTAACCTTACACTTTAATAAAAGTGAATTCAACCTTTGGAATAATTTCATTTGTCAAAAGTAATACCCTACTCGAAATGAGGAAAGTTTTTTACACTAGTTACCCATTAGATTAAAATTGCATTTTTATCCATGGACTAACCATTGCACAATACAACTATCTAAAAAATTGTAAATTTTAAAAACACTTCAATTAATAAACTACTTTCTCGTTATATTTATACTTTCAAATGGACATTTCCTTTCTTCTCATTTTTAGTGGCCTTATACTCATAGGATATTTGTTTGAGGTTTTATCGCCAAAAACACGTATACCAAATATTATAATTCTTTTAGTTCTTGGAATGTTAAGCCAAGAACTTGTCAATAGAATGGGATGGGAAAGACCAAATTTCTCTTCTGTGGTGCCAGTTTTGGGAACAGTCGGATTAATTCTAATTGTACTAGAAGGAACACTTGAGTTAAAAATCACAAAAGAAAAGCTTCCATTATTAACTAAAACACTTGCATTATCACTTTCTTCAATAATGACTTTAGGCTTAGTGTTGGGTGCATGGTTTAGCTTTCAAGGATTTGGATTTAAAGATAGTTTACTTAATGCTATTCCTCTTTCAATTATCAGTAGCGCAATTGCCATACCTACTGCTAAAATGCTGAGTGCTAAAGATAAAGAGTTCGTAATTTTTGAAAGCAGTCTTTCGGATATTATTGGAGTAACACTTTTTAATTACATTATTATAAATGAAGTGATTAGTATTAAATCAGTGTTTGTTTTCTTGGGAGAAATTGGTATTAGTATAATCTTCTCGTTAGTTGGTGCTCTGGGACTTACACTAATTTTGAGTCGTTTAAACCACCGTATTAAGTTTATGCCTATCATAATGCTAATTATGTTTCTTTATGCAGTAGGCAAAGGTTTCCATTTACCTGCTTTGATTCTCATTCTTATTTTTGGATTGGTAGTCGCGAACATTGAACGAATAACTCAGTTTAGATTCTTAGCAAGGTTTGATCCTAGAAACTTAATAAAAGAAATTCACCGATTTGAAGAAATAACGACCGAATTAACCTTTGTTGTTCGCGTTTCATTTTTCGTGATTTTTGGTTTTACAATAGATATACCTTCTTTACTCGATATTGACAATCTGATTATCTCTATTTTAATATTTGCAATGATTGTTCTTTTACGAATTTTACAACTTTTATTGCTTAAACTTCCTGTTTCACCGCTAGCATATGTAGCCCCACGAGGATTGATTACTATCCTCCTGTATGTAAGTATTCCAGCGTCTCAAATGATAAATACTGTTAACCAAACATTAATTACCCAAGTAATTCTATTAACTTCATTATTTATGATGGGCGCAACATTATTTAGTAAGAAAGAAAAACCTTCTGATTCGTCTACTATTACTGATAAGCTCGATATTCTCGCCCCAAAAGAAGAAAACAACTAACTATTTCAGATTAGTTTATTTTTATTTGTATAGATCTTATATGTGACAATCTTCTGAACAGACAGAATTTAATTTTATCGATTAGAAATTTTTTCTAAAGCTCTTAATCCTGCTTCATTCCAAAAAGAATAATTATGGCCTGCCTTTTTAGGGAAATAAGTAAAAACTTGATACTCTGAAGAGTCAATATTTAGGCTCTTAAGGCAATTGGCTATCTTTTCAGAATGTCGAAAGGGAACAATTTTATCTTCATACCCATGTGCAATGAATATATTACAGGATATAGGACCTCTATTTCCTATATTATTTGATCCATATTTCCACCTTGATGGAAACTTAAAATATGGGCCCATCGAGTTCTTTAGCAATGCATCAGCGGTATCCATCATCGTAAAGTAGTCTCCACTTAACGCAGAAACAAGTCCCAAGTTAGGCAATTCATAAGCCAAGGCAACTGCACCTCTCGCTCCTGTTGAAAGACCCATGATGTGTGCAATCCTAGAACCTGCAATAGTATCGAACCACCCATATTCTTTAAACCTGTAAAGTATACTATCTTTAAGCCATGTTCTAGTGGGAAAGGTGCGGTAATCGGCCCGAGCTTCCGGATATACGCTATCCATATAAACGGATTTACCCATCTCCACTAAAAGTGTAGCAAAACCGAATGAATCTGCCATTTTCCATACTTTAGTTTTATTTTTCCAATCAAGTACTGAATAATTCCAACCCGGCAGAAATAAAATAAGTTCTTCATTACAATTATCAGGAATTTTAAAATAAACTTGATATGGATTACCTTGATAATTGACTGTGTAAGTCGTATCAGTAAAAGGAAATTTAAATCGAGCTTCAGACGCTTGATAAATACGGTCTGAAGGAGAAATTACATTAGTACAGTTTAATAGAAATGCGGAACAGCAAGCCAATATAACTGCAATTCTAATCATTATTATATCCGAATTGATTTAGCATTTTATCATTATTTCGCCATTCTTCTCTAACTTTTACGAACGTTTCTAAAAATACCTGCTTATCAAAAAACTCTTCTAATTGCTTTCGAGAATCAATACCTAAGCGTTTGATCTTTTTTCCACCCTTCCCAAGTATTATTGGTTTTTGAGAATCTCTTTCTACTACTATTTCGCAACTAAGTCTTATAATTTTATTAGTTTCCTTAAAGGATAAGGTAATAACTTCACAAGAATATGGTATCTCTTCATCATACAAAGCTAGTAAGTTGTTTCTGATGATTTCATTCACAAAAAATCTTTCAGACCTATCAGTTAATTGATCTTCCGGAAAATATGGAGGATGTATTGGCAGATAATCCAATACCATTTTTTCTAAAACTTCAATTTGAAATTTAAGTTCCGCACTAATAGATAAATAAGCATCTGCGGGGAATTCTTTTTGAAGGTTATTCATAACCGCAGTTACTTCATCTTGGAAACTTAAATCTAGTTTATTCAGAACCACAATTTTCTTTGCCTTTGAGGATTTGAATTTCTCAATTAATTCCTCTGTTAAGTTAGGTTTCTTGATATCAAACAATAGAATTAATACATCACTATCCCTTAGAGATTCATTCACAAAACGCATCATTTTTTCATGCATTTTGTAAGATGTTTTATGAAGAATTCCAGGTGTATCTGAAAAGATTACCTGAAACCCATCCCCATTTTTTATCCCTAATATACGATGTCGTGTCGTTTGTGCTTTAGGATTTATAATGGCCAACTTTTCACCTAGCAAAGCATTGTATAAGGTACTTTTACCCGCGTTTGGCATTCCGATAATACTAACAAATCCGCTTTTAAAATCTTCCATAATTTTTACTTACCTATACACTTTCTTATACCTTCTTCCAGGGAATGAGGAATATACCCCAGCATTTTTTGAGCTTTAGAAATATCAAGACCGGTAATCGGGGGTCTTTTCGCGGGTTGATTCAATGTAAAACTTGAAACTTTTGAAATATTAGTCATTTCAAAACCATACATATTGGCAATTTTCTCAACTAACTCATAAATACCAATAAAATCTCTGCCTGCTATATTAAAAATATCATTACCATTTGCCAATGCTGCCAACATACACCCTTGCGCAAGATCATCAGCTAAAGTTGGCGTACGAAATTGATCGTCAACGACCTTTGCTTTTTTACCATCTTTCAAGGTGTTGTATGCCCAAAGCATAATATTGCTACGGCTCATATCTGAGACAGTTCCATAAACGAGAACTGTTCTTAAAATTGCGTAGTTACTAGCATTGGTAATGACTGCTTTTTCTGCTTCTAATTTACTCCATCCATAGTAACTCAGAGGATTTGGTTCTTCATCTTCTTTGTACATTTTTTTGGTTCCATCAAAGATGAAATCTGTACTTAAATGAACTAAACGAAAATTTGAAATACTGCTCAACTTTGCAATATTTTTTACTGCCGAAATGTTTAATGCTACACATTCTTCCTTTTTAAACTCACAATCATCTACTTGAGTCATTGCCGCAGTATGAATAACTACATCTGGTTGCTCTGCCTCAAAAACCTTTTTTAAAGAGTTTAAATCAGTAATATCCATTGTTCTGTATTCATAACCCTTTTTTATTGCATTTCTATTTTCACCCTTTCCTGTAGCTACAAGTGTGATATAGGGGTATTTTTTTAATACCAGTTCAGTTATTTTTTGGCCTAGAAGGCCGTTACTTCCAGTTACTAAAACTTTCATCAAGTTATTGATTCAGTATTTCAAAGTTGGTTTCAAAAATTGACATGACCAAATAGATAAAAGACTGAGATTTCACTTTAAATTTGAGGAAGCCCAAATTGTTATTCCTATTTTTGTTGTATGAAGATAGCTACAATTTCCCACAATAATCAAAATCATGTAGGGCTTGTTCACGATGGCAAAGTGTTTTTAACTCATGCTATTGATAATTCAATTCCAAATTCACTTAAGGAAATACTTGAAGATTGGAGTACGAATAAACCTAAGTGCCAAAGCATACAAGCAGCAATTGTAAAAGGAAATCATGCTGATAAAAGTTTAGGGTTTGAAGAGGTTTCATTTCAAGCTCCAATTCCAAACCCAACCTCTTGCAGAGATGGTTATGCGTTCAGACAACACGTAGCAGCTGCTAGAAGAAACAGAGGCGTTGAAATGATTCCTGAATTTGACCAATATCCTATTTTTTATTTTACCAATCATAATGCTATTCAGGGTCCCGGAGTTATTCTTTGTATGCCAGACCATTTCCAAAAGTTAGATTTTGAATTAGAAGCAGCTGTTATCATTGGTAAAAAAGGAAGAAACTTTACTGCCAACCAAGCGGACGATTACATCGCAGGATATTGCATCATGAATGATATGAGTGCTCGATTGTTGCAAATGGAGGAAATGAAGCTAAATCTTGGACCGGCAAAAGGTAAAGACTTTAGCACCGTAATTGGCCCTTGGATGGTAACACCAGATGAACTTGAAGAATTTAAAATTCCAGCAAAAGAAGGGCATACAGGTAATAACTATAATCTAGGTATGAAGTGCTGGGTAAATGGTGTTCAAGTTAGTGAAGGAAACATGGGTGATATGGATTGGACTTTTGCCGAAATTATTGAAAGATGCGCTTATGGTACAAATGTTTTACCGGGTGATGTAATAGGGTCTGGCACAGTCGGAACAGGTTGTTTCTTAGAGTTGAATGGAACTGGATTATTCCATGATAAAAACTATAAAGTTCAATGGTTACAACCTGGAGATGTTGTAGATATGGAGATAGAAGGTTTAGGTAGAATCTCAAACACAATGGTGTTAGATAAGTCTGATTTATCCATCTTAAGTTTAAAAAAGAACGCCTAAATATGATTTCAAATCACGAAATAGATTACAAACTGCACGGTGAAGAAATGCAATGTGTGGAGATTGAATTAGATCCAAAAGAGACTGTTATTGCTGAATCAGGAAGTTTCATGTACATGGATAATGGCATTGAAATGGAAACTATTTTTGGTGATGGGAGTCAACAAACTAGCGGTTTTTTAGGTAAACTCATGGGAGCGGGCAAGAGACTACTTGTGGGAGAATCATTATTTATGACTGCATTTACACACATGGGGAACGGTAAAGCGACAGTGACTTTTGCAGCGCCATATGCGGGTAAAATAGTACCTATGAACCTTTCAAATTTAGGCGGTAAAATTATCTGTCAAAAGGATGCATTTTTGTGTGCAGCAAAAGGCGTAAGTGTGGGAATAGAATTTCAACGGCGACTAGGAACTGGTTTATTTGGTGGTGAAGGGTTCATAATGGAAAAACTAGAAGGTGATGGAATGGCTTTTGTACATGCGGGTGGTTACATAATAGAAAGAGAACTGAAAACAGGAGAAAGTTTCAGGGTAGATACCGGATGTATTGTTGCCTTCACTGGGTCAATAGATTATGATATTCAATTTGTAAAAGGAATAAAAAATGCCGTGTTTGGTGGAGAGGGTCTATTCTTCGCCGTTCTTCGCGGACCAGGAAAAGTTTGGCTACAAAGTTTACCAGTTAGCAGATTAGCTGGAAGGATTTTAAGCTATGCCCAACCTGGAAATAGAAAAGGCGAAGGAAGTATACTTGGCGGCATAGGAAACATGCTCGACGGTGACGGATATTAAATTAAAACCAATAGTTCAGCTTTAAAGCCAAACTGCGCCCACCGTATTGCCATATTTCAGCATTTGCGTTGGGTGTAAGTTGTGTTTTATCCCAGTTTTGAGAATAAACTAAGAAAACATCACTCATTGGCCTATATCGCCATTGAAAACGAACGTTGATATTCATAAGTTTTGATTGTGCATTTAACTGCCAATAACCAATTAAATACGTAGTAGTAGACAAACTATAATCTGCTTTTAACCCCAATAGATCCACAGAATAAGAGCCTGAATCTCGCAAATTCATATCAACATGCTTGATATTACCAGTGAGGTAAAGTCTAGGAATCTTTCGCCGGCCTAAACCAGGTACTCGATAAGTAAAATTGGCCGTATATTCTTGTTTAATACCATCAAGAAAATATCCACCAAAATCGACCTCCCCAAAAAAAGCAAATGGCTTTCTTGAATTCGTCCCAAAAGTCACATTAAAACCTTCCCACTGATGTTCACCATTTAAATAACCACCTCCATTAAGTTTTACGGGAGAAAATGGCAGAAATAATCGGTAATATACTTGATATGCAGTAAGATGGACGTATGCACTATTCTGAAATTTTATTTCAGTACCTCCGGCTAATAATGATTCCGTTGGGTCATAAGCACTATCGAAATAACTAGAGTTATAAATATAGGCTGAATAAGAATTAATAAGTTTACTATTTGGATAGTATATTCTTTTAAATTCAGGCTCCAATCTCCAATAATCCATTTTTACGATGCTACCTGTTGTTGGGTCATAATTATCTACTCTGGGGACAAAACCTGTTCTTGCTTGGAAGTATTTGCTTACATATTCATGATTCCACATAAACTGCCAGCCCAATATTTTATACAATAGAAAAGAGGCATGAGCATAACCCTTTTCCGAGGTTAATCCAGGATAGAATGATTTTTGTACAAACGCCTTGCCCCACCATGTATTATCCGGCGTCAAAAAATTAAATTCAGTACCAATAACTGAATTATAATCGTTCTTATTTTGTTCAATTCGTTGGTCGTGTACTAAAATTAATCCCACATTCGAAGCCTCTAAAACTTTCTTTTGTAAAGCTGCTACCGTATAATTTGTGGCAATGGCACCTTTAGAAGCATCGGTTCCTGTGGTAACATTCATGAGACCTAAACGAAGGTCGTTCCCATATTTCCCACTTAACCTCAAGCCATATTCAATTGGTATATTTTCTCTTGATGGACTTAACCCTATCCTTCTACTAAAGAATGGTCTAATCTGCCTAAATCCAAAATTCGCAAACAGATCGCTATTTTCAATAAAAAACTGCCGTCTCTCTGGAAAAAATAAACTGTAACGAGATAAATTTATTTGCTGCTGATCCACATCTACCTGCGCAAAGTCCGGATTTACAGTTACATCCAAATTTAAACTCGGTGTTATACCTAATTTACCATCAAATCCTATACTTGGTCTATTAATAATGGAACTATTTTTAGTTTGTTGAATAGAAGCATTACTTATATATGGTACAAATACACCATTAAAAAATTTCTTTTCAATGGGCTTCTCCCATTTCATAGTATCTGCGAAAACTAAACTACTCACATTAAACAATCGAGGCACCTTCGTATAATTACTCACTTCATTGTTTCTCAGATCAAATCGCGATACATTGAACGTCCAGTTTTTCATTCCTGGAACAAATCGAATACTAGAAAAAGGTATTTTTAACTCTGCAAACCAATATTTTTCTGATATGTGAGTTTCACTAAACCAAACTTGATCCCAGGCAGTGGTAACACCATAAACTCCACCATTTTGAATTTCTCCTTCACGTTGAGCATTATATGGAGTAACTCCAAATGAAAATCCATTCTGACCATCCATATAGGGAGATAGACTTAAAACTACAGCATCGTTTGTATTTACCGAAAAGTCTCGTTTCAAATTGTTGATTACAAAAGGTTTTTGGTTATTGCGATTTTCACAAATTATCCCGGCGTAAATAAATTTATCATCGTGACACAAAGCAAACCATGTTTGGGTATTAGCATTCCCCGTATCATATGGGTAACTCTGGTAGAATCCAGTGTGATAGTCTAAATAAATCCATGTAGAATCCTCTAAAAGTCCATCAATTTGAATTGTGGAGGTTGTCTTTTTAATTACAACTGGTCCCTTTCCAAGCTTAAAATTCTTTGGTTGGGAAAATAAAAGATTTGAGCAGCAAATACTTAAAGTATAAATTAAAAATAAACTGAGTGTCTTGCCTGTACCCATTAATTTTTTAATGCTTCTGCCCGTTTTTGAGCTTGAGTCATTTTGTTTATTGATTTAAAATAATCAAGTTTTTTACTGTCAACCTCAAACTTTAGAACCTTACCCGCAATTAAAAACATTCCTCTGGGGATGTTATTCCAATCACGAATTTGCTGCGTTGTACAGCTAAATATATCGTTCAATGTGTATAGACCATCTCCCTTTTTAACTGTATAATATACCCAAGCCTTTTGAACTTCTTCCTCTGAGTTATCTTCAATAACAACTTCCTCTTGATTAGGCTCTACTCTTTCAATGGTATCCCCATCTACTATTTGTGTAATAGTATCATAGGTAATTATTGGCTTATTTTCATTCTCAATCCATAGCGCAATAGAATCCTTATTTTTATTGTATAATTCACTCACATTTACTGGTATATTAAATTGAATAGGATTAAAACCTAAATAAGGAATTACTGATGTTTTGAAGGATGGATTGCAATTAAGTATCACCGATTGATTCACCTCAATATATTTTTCTAAAATTGATAAAGGAACATTTTGCTTAACACTACTTACCAAAATAGAATTTGGAAGTGAAAATAATATTGGTTTCGGAGACTTTTTCTCCTTTGCAAAAGTTACTGCTAAGACTGTTGCATAAAAATGTTCTATTAAAATCTGCTCATCATCTGAAAGTTCATCAAACAACACGTCAAACTCTAAACTCTGTGTTGAATGAATAACTTGATTTAAACGTGCTGGCCCAATAATATATGCTGCAATTGTTTTTTTCCAATCTAAGTAAATTTGTTCCAATCCTTTTATATGCTTAATGGCAACCTCCGTAGATTTCTTCAAATCACGCCTTTCATCATAAAGTGCAGTTTGTTTCAGCCCATATTTCTTACCTATATTGAATAGGATTCCCCAATACCCTGAACGGCTATCTACGTTGTGGTACTTAAGATCACAAGAAGAAATTGTTACTGGTAAAATTGAGAGATACCAAGGTAAATTAGATGAGTTGAAAAGATCCTTTAATTCTTTATTGAAATAATCATATTTGCCTAATATTTCAGGAAAACCTGGAGATTGCAGGATAGAATCTGCTATTTCAATAACTCCGTCTCCGTGAAATCCTGGCAGTGATTTATTTAATTCTAAATCTAACTGATGTTTTAATAAAGCTGGCTTTTGAGCCACTAATGTGTTTACAAAAACTAAGCCAATAACGAAAACAAAAAATCTCATATAATTATTAAACGTACAAATCCATCAATTTTTGTGAAATTGAGAATAATTCGTTCTCCGCGTTCTCTTTCGTAATAAGTTGTACCCCTAGTGGCAGTCCTGATGAAGTTTTATACAAAGGAAGTGAAATAGCAGGATTACCCGATAAATTAGCTTGTACGGTAAATAAATCTGCTAAATACATTGCAATTGGATCCTTGCTTTTTTCACCCAATTTGAATGCCGGCGTACTAGTTGTAGGAATTAAAATCGCGTCTGAGTTTTCGAGTATTTTACGAGTTTCATTTTGTATAATTCTTCTTACCTTCTGAGCTTTTTCATAATATGCGTCGTATTGATCACTAGAAAGTACAAACGTACCTAGCATAATTCTGCGCTTAACTTCCGCACCAAAACCCTCGGTTCTCGATAATGTATAAGTGGACTCTAAATCGGTAGCATTTTGGCTTCGGTATCCGTACATCATTCCAGAGTAACGTGAAAGGTTACTACTTGCTTCAGCAGTGGTTAAAACATAATAGGTAGGTACCATTGAGTCTAGCAAAGGAAAATCGAAGTATGTGATTGTATGTCCTTCGGCCTCAAGTTTTAAAACTAGATTTTTTAAACCTACAACAACCTCTGCATCCATACCGGGGTGTTCAATAGCTTCACGCATGACTGAAAAAGTCATTTTTTCTTTCTTGCTTTTTAAATCTAATTCTAACGGTGGAATTTGACTCATACTTGCATCTTGGCTGTCAGCTCCAGACATTATTTGTGTCACCAAGGCAGCATCTTCAACAGAATGTGTCATTGGGCCAATCTGGTCAAAGCTTGAAGCATATGCCAATAAACCCCAGCGGCTAATTCTACCGTAACTTGGTTTTAGACCTATAATTCCATTAAAAGCAGCGGGCTGACGTATACTTCCTCCAGTATCCGAACCTAATGCAACGTGACACATATTTGCAGCGACTGCAACAGCGCTACCTCCACTTGACCCTCCAGGAACTAATTCAGGATTGATTGCATTTTTCACAGGACCAAAAGCACTATTTTCATTAGATGCACCCATTGCGAATTCATCGCAATTAGTTCTACCAATTATTATAGCATCTTGATCAATTAGTCGTTGTATTGCAGTTGCTGTATATAGTGACTCAAACCCTTCCAAAATTTTAGAAGAGTTACTTACCTTATGTCCTTTATAAGCAAGATTATCTTTGATGGCAATAACAACACCAAAAAGACTACCCAAAGAATCCTTATTAGCAATTTTTTGGTCTAACTGATTGGCTGTTTCGATCGCTTCCTCATTCCAAACTTCAAGAAAAGCATTTAGATCATTGCGTGCGTTTATATTGTCCAAGTATCCTTGAACTAACTGCACACAAGTGATTTCACCATTCCTTAAGTCGGATTGGATTTCTGAAATGTTTTTGTAGGATTTCAAAGTTACTCTGATTTCTTTTCAGGGCTTTCGTCTTTCATTCCTTTTTGGAATTCATCTTTGATGCCATCTTTTGCACTGTTGAATTCTTTAACACCACGACCTAAACCGCGCATTAACTCGGGAATCTTCTTTCCTCCAAACAATAACAATAGAATAAGCGCAACAACGATGATTTCTTGAGTACCCATTCCGAAAATCAACCATGTGGTTAGCAATGTATTCATAAGAACACAAAGATAGCAATATTTCGGGGTTTATCGCGACTATGAATTAGTATCCATCGTCCAATTTGCCTTGTCACTCGGATTAAACTGCCATGGAGCTCCGTTGTTTTCCATATTGGTGAACATATTGTTCAATTCCGATGGTGCAGCACTTTGTTCCATAACCTGATATTGACGCATTTGCATTATAATATCTACCGGATTAATATTAACCGGACATGCGTCTACACAAGCATTACATGTGGTACAAGCCCAAAGTTCCTCTTTAGAAATATAAGAATGCAAATCCTTACCGTCTTCAATACGTGTAGTATTGGGGTCAGCATCATGTTTTTTTCCTACCTCTTCAACTCTATCTCGGGTATCCATCATTACTTTTCTCGGACTTAATAATTTACCAGTTAAATTGGCCGGACAAACACTACTGCATCTACCACATTCGGTACAGCTGTATGCATCCATGAGGTTTTTCCATGTTAAATCATAAATATCTTTAGCACCAAACCCAGCTGGAGGTTCATAACCCTCTGGAGGTTGAGCCGTTGGGTCCATCATAAGTTTCACTTCAGTGGTTACTGACTCCATATTTCCTAAAGCACCCTTAGCTCTTATTGAAGAAAAATAAACATTAGGAAATGCCATAATTATATGCCAGTGTTTACTAAAAGGTAAATAATTCATAAATAGTATAATACCTATAAAGTGAAACCACCAAAATGTTCTTTCTAAAACATGTAGGGTTGAACTGCTATACCCATCAAAAAATGGAATTAGGTATTTACTAATTGGGAATGAACCATGGTTGGCAATTTCACCCCTGGATTGTAAAACCTGTTCTGCTGCATTCATTTTTAACAAAGCAGACATTAAAACGATTTCAACAATTAGGATTATTGTAGCATCTTTAGTAGGCCATCCTTTCATTTCTCGCATTGTAAATCGGGAAACTTTCAATATCCACCTTCTTGCTAAGAAAACTACACAAGCCACCAATACACCTAAAGCTAAAATCTCAAAAAAGCCAATTGCGGTATCATATAATTTACCCAACAGAGGTGCAAATAATCTATGAGTTCCGAAAAGCCCATCTAATAATATTTCTAAAACTTCAATATTAATTAAAACAAAACCAGCATAAATTATAATGTGAAAAAATCCAGCAACTGGACGTCTAACCATTTTACTTTGACCTAAGGCTACCAATATGGTTTGCTTCCACCTTTCTTTAGGATTATCATTTATAGTAATGTCCCTTCCAAGGTTAATATTTCGCTTAATTGTTGCAATACTTTTTATAAAAAAGTAAACCCCAACGCCTAATATAATTGCAAAAATGATTTGAGAAATCCACTCCATTATTACGAAAATAAGTGTATTGAATTAAAGATGCCTAATTCAAGACATCTGATATATTTAAATTAATCCATTACAATACGAACTGCCTCAAATACTTCGGCGTAATGTCTTGCAACTTGCACCCCTCTCATTCTGAGTTGAGAACGCAAAAACTCCTCATTTGCATAAGGCCGATGAGCTTGACTTTTATACTCTCCCAAAGCTGCAATTTTTCTAAGAACATCTTTTTCAGAAACGACTTCAAACGCACAAGTGTTAAAATTAAGATTGTTCCAAGGTAGCTCATATGAGAAAATATTTGAGAACTTGAATGCTCTTAATGCTTCTTCTGCAATTGTCTTATGATCTTGATGAATATCATTTAAACTAGGAATTAAAATGGTATCTGGTTTCAATTCCTCTCTAAGTTTAATCATAAGATCTAAAATTTCTTGACGATGATAGTTGAAAGTCCTAACATCAAAACGATGCAATCGAAGAAAATCAGATTTTATTCCTAATTGTTTTGTTGCTGCTTTTACCTCGGTAATTAAAATATCCTTAGGAAATTGTGACAATACACTTTGTTCGCAAGCACTAAAAGCAACATAATAAACCTCTTTTCCTTGATCAATAAGTTTCGAAATAGTTGCTCCACATCCAAGTTCTCCATCGTCGGTATGAGGAGAAAGTAAAAGAATTTTATCACCTACCATAATGGTTTAACCTCCTCAGTATTTAACTTTTTCCTAGTAATTTTCAATATTTCTTTAGGTAACTTCACTTTAATTGATTGGGTTAACGCTTCAACTACTACAAGTATATAACTTTCATCACCAAGATAAAATATTTCTGCTTCGCTTCCTTTTAAAGGGCCATCTAAAATTTCAGCGATGTCTCCAACTTCAAATTGTTCGTCGCCCGCAACATCAGAAATATTATATCCAAACTCGATAAAATTTTTAATCAATTCAATTTGTCGTGAGGGTACAATAGCATCTTTTCCGTTATGGCGTATATATTTTACTACTCCCGGAATTTGCAAAATAATATCTCTTTCAATTTCTGATGGACTGACGAAAATATAACCATTGAAAAGAGGCATCTCAACCCATTTCTTTCTATCCTTCCAAAATCTCAAACTCTTATACAAGGGAAGATAGAACTCTACTCTTGATTTTTCCAATAATGCAGCAACCTTTTTTTCTTGTCTACTTGCAATGTAAATTACTCTCCAAGGATTTACCATGTTGCTAATTATTGAATAGATTATTTCTTTCTGAAAGAGTTTTTCTACAATCAGACATAAGTTCATTCACCACTTGTTTGGCAGGAATCAACTCATTTATTTGTGCTGCGACTTGACCAATTTCTAATTCACCATCATCCAAGTCACCTTCAAACATACCTTTTTTCGCTCTCCCTCTGCCTAACAATTCTGCTAATTCCTCATCAGACGCATCCTTTTGATAAAGCTCTTGAACCTTATTGTAAAAGTTATTTTTTAATAATCGAACTGGTGTCAATTCTTTCAATGTTAACTCTGTAGAACCGTCTCCTGCTTTTATTACAGAATTTTTAAAGTTTTGATGGGCACTACTCTCATTAGTTGCCACAAATCTAGAACCTACTTGAACTGCATCTGCTCCCAAACAAAGTGCAGCAGCCATAGCCTGCCCAGTTCCTATTCCACCGGCTGCAATTAACGGTATATTTGTATGCTTTCTTATTAGTGGCACCAAAGACATAGTGGTGGTTTCCTCTCTTCCGTTATGCCCACCAGCTTCAAAGCCTTCTGCTACTAATGCGTCTACACCGGCTTCTTCTGCCTTTTTTGCAAATTTTAAATTAGCAATAACATGTACTACGGTTATTCCATTATTTTTAAGAAAAGAAGTGTATTTTCCAGGGTTACCAGCAGATGTAAAAACGATGGGAACTTTCTCCTCAATTATGATAGAAATATGTTTATCTATGTCAGGATATAATAAAGGGAGATTGACCCCAAAAGGTTTATCTGTGGCCGACTTACATTTGATAATATGAGATTTTAAAATCTCAGGATACATGCTACCTGCACCTATTAATCCTAGACCCCCAGCATTTGAAACAGCACTTGCCAATTCCCACCCAGAACACCAAATCATTCCTCCTTGAATAATAGGATACTCAATTTGAAATAATTCAGTGATGGAATTTCTCATTTATTCTTCTGTGGCTATTGGCTCTACTACTACTCCCATTTTTGAGAATTTTTCAATTCTCTGCGCCACTAACTCATTGCTTGGTAAAGATACCAATGTTTTTAATTCTTTCTTAATTGCAGACTTTAAAGAGGCAAATGCCATATCAATATCGTGATGAGCACCACCCATTGGCTCCTTTATAATGCCGTCTATTAAACCGTTTTTTAACATGTCTTCAGATGAAAGTTTTAAAGCATCTGCCGCTAGTTCTTTTTTATCCCAGGTTCTCCAAAGAATGCTTGAACAACTTTCAGGACTTATTACACTATACCAAGTATATTGCATCATAAGTACTCGATCACCAACCCCGATACCTAAGGCTCCACCCGAAGCACCTTCACCAATTACTATGCAAACAATTGGTACCTCTAAAGTAGACATTTCAAAAAGGTTTTTTGCAATTGCTTCTCCCTGACCTCTCTCTTCAGCTTCCAAACCAGGAGAAGCTCCCGGTGTATCAATCAATGTAACTACGGGTACACCGAATTTTTCTGCAAGCTTCATTAAACGTAATGCTTTTCTATAACCTTCAGGATTTGGCATTCCAAAATTTCGCATTTGGCGCTGTTTTGTATTCCTTCCCTTTTGTTGGCCAATAATCATAACTGGTTTTCCATCGATTTTTGCAAAACCACCAACTATCGCTTTATCGTCTTTAATTTGACGGTCACCATGAAGTTCAACGAAATCGGTACAGATGTTTTCTATATAATCTAATGTATAAGGCCTATCTGCATGACGACTGATTTGAACCTTTTGCCATCCCGTTAATTCACTGTAAGTTTTCTTTTGTGCTTCAGCAATTTTCCCCTCAATAGTAGATATCATATCCGACATATCTAATTTACCCTCTTCGTGAGTTTTCTTTGCTTTAGCTAATTGTTCATGCAACTCTTTGATATCGTTCTCGAAATCAAACCAAAATGAATTTGCCATATGTAAAATTAAAGAATTCTTGCGTAGGATTTACGCTAATAAAAAATTAATGTGTAACTAGATTCTTAAACCCAATCCATTGCCATTGCCAGACCACCAAAAAACGTAGGTAGACCAAGCCAAAAAGCCTGTGGTAAGAATATTGTAAAGTAGGTTAAAGCTATGCCGCTTACTATAAATAGTGCCCAATACTTTTTGGTATTTCTTTTTTCGTTACTCATAGTGTCCGCGAAGATAATAACATTTTTGAACTATTGTTTCTCTTTAAACGGATATATCTTTCCAGAATCTACTAAACGATGAACCCAATTGAATTTTTCTACTAAAATCTACCTCCTCACCAATAGAAATTTTCACCGTTTCTAATGGAATATTTATCCCCGCAACTCTTGATGCAGATGTGGTACCTTGTATTCTCGGGTTGATTTCTAATAATTTTGGTATCCGATTCTCATCTTCGCGCCATTGAACACCAACTGGTCCCTCGAGACCAATCCCCTCAACAAGTTTAACCGTCATTTCTTCAATTTCCTGATGTTCAATAAATATACCTTGTACCGAAATACCACCAATCATTTTATCTCTTGTTCTTACAGCAATTCGTTTGACCTTTGTTTGGTGAATTATTAGATCTACTGAATATTCCTTCCCGGGTAAAAACTCAGAAACCAACAATGGTTGGGCCCAGCCCAACTTTAAACGTTCAAACCATTCTTGTTTGTTTAGTGGCAATATTCCACTCTTTTCAGTCCAAAAGTCGACTATTCTATTATTTTCAACAATGCCAAAACCACGCATTCCATTACCAAAAATGGGTTTAAAACATGCATTTTTGCCCGTATTGAGGATTTCCGTCACTGCATTTTCCCATTCCTCTATGTTTTTTACCACTGCTCCTTGAGGTATATTAATACCTATAGATTCTGCATAATTCCATGTCGCACCCTTATCATTGGCAACCTCAATAGCACGAGGGTCAGAAATAATTAATTTCGCACCTAGTTGAGATATCCTTTCTTTATTTAAGGATAAAGGAAGAAGTTCTTTTGTTGTAATGGGAAGAATTAAATCAATTGATTCTTCTTTAATCTTTTTTGATACCGCATCTAAATACTGAGCATTATCACTAGGATAATTTACAAAGAATTTATCTGCCAGCGAACTACCGTATGCCTTAGGGTTAATGTCGCCAGCAATTATTTTTATACCCGCTCTTTCTTTTAAGCATTCGACAATTCCTGCAAAGCCAGGAGCTCCTGCACCTGAAGGTATTAAAATGCGTATTTCGGGTAAAGCCATGAACAAAAATACGTTTTCCTCGATGTATTCAATGGTTTTTTCCATGAATTATAGTATTGAAATTCAACAGTTGGGATTATCAAACTAATGTCAATGCGTATCTTTGCACCTTCTTATGAGCCAAATTGTAAATATATCAGATTTGTCCAGTCACGTAGGAGCTTCAGTAACCTTAAAAGGTTGGGTATCTAATAAACGTGAAGGAAAAGGTATTGCCTTTATCATCTTGAGGGATGGAACAGGGTTTTGTCAATGTGTAGTCACTGAGGAATTTTCAAATCTTCAAAATTTACAAAATGCCCAAAATACTTCGTTAGAAACTAGTGTTGTCATTGAAGGTGAAATTAAAGCTGATGAGAAACAATTAGGTGGTGTAGAAGTTCAAGTTAAGACCTTGGAAATTGTTGGTGAGAGTATTGATTACCCTATTTCAAAGAAAGAACATGGTGTAGAATTCTTAATGGACCAAAGACATTTGTGGCTGCGTAGCACGCGTCAGTGGGCAATAATGCGAATCCGTAATACCATTATTTTTTCTATCCATAAATATTTTCAGGAAGAGGGTTTCGTACAAATGGATGCTCCTATCTTTACAGGTAATGCATGTGAAGGAACCAGTACCTTATTTGAAACAGATTTTTATGGTGCCCCTGCATATTTAAGTCAAAGCGGGCAGTTATATGGAGAGGCTATGGCAATGGCAATGGGTAAAATTTATACATTTGGACCTACCTTCCGAGCTGAAAAATCAAAAACCCGGAGACACCTTTCCGAGTTTTGGATGATAGAACCGGAAATGGCTTTCTACGATATTTTTATGAATATGGATACCATTGAAGGAATGCTTCAACGAGTAATTAAAGATGTCCTAGTTAATTGCCAAGAGGAATTAAAAACTATTGGAAGAGATACTTCTGTATTAGAAAGTTCACTAAAATCATTCCCTAGAATGACTTATGATGAAGCCGTACAAATTATAATAGGTGAAAAAGAGGTAAACGGTGTTCGGAGTATAGATATGCTTGAAGATGAATTAAAAAACACCGAAGCAAAATTAGCCGAAATTAATTCTGAAATCGACGATAAAGAGTCTCAAATTGCTACGGGAGGATTAAAGAAAGGACAAATTAATTTCTTTACTAATAAAATCAACCAATTGAAGCAAGAAAGATCAGACGTAGAGGAAGACCTAAGAAATATTCCTCAATGGTTAGATAGTGCAAGAAACTTTGAATACGGTAATGACTTTGGAGGCAGTGACGAAACTGTATTGACTAAATTGTTTGATTCTCCTGTTATGGTTTATGATTGGCCTCATGAGGTTAAGGCATTTTATTTAAAAAGAAATCCTGATGATTCTCGCTTTGCAAGAGGAGTAGATGTTTTGGCCCCCGAAGGATATGGTGAAATAGTTGGCGGAGGAGAGCGTGAAACAGATGTTAATCTTTTAGTTGAAAAAATACACGAACATGAACTTCCAATGAGTGCTTTTGAATGGTATTTAGATTTGAGGAAATATGGCTCAGTACCACACAGTGGATTTGGTTTAGGGCTAGAGCGTGTGGTAACTTGGATATGTAAATTAAAACATGTTAGAGAGTCAATTCCGTTCCCGAGAATGTATGGAAGATTAACTCCTTAATTGCATCATAATCATTAATAAAAAAAGGGCTTCAAGTTGAAGCCCTTTTTTATTACATCAATATCAAGATTACTGATAGTACTCCAATGGAGCAAATAAATCAGTTCCTTCAGAAGGAATTAAAACATTCTTTCTAGCGTTAATCTCAGATTGAGGAATTAAGTAACGAGCCGGCAACTTGTCGCCAATGTTTACCGGTACACCTTGAGCATTACCCGTTCTTCTAACGTCATTAAATGTTTCACACTGTCCGAACAAACTTACATACTTTTCCATCATGATTTCCTGTAGTAATGCATCAGAAGCTGTTGCTCCGTCAACCATTGCACCAGGACCAAAGTCTGCAATATCGTAAGCAGCAAAACCTCCAAACATATTATTATTGTAATCACGAACATTGTTTAGGTGCGTTAATGCAGTTGCATCATCACTAGTTCTAGCAGCACACTCAGCCAAAATAAGTTCGTTCTCTACATAAGTTACTAAATCATAATGACTAGAAGCGTAGAAAATTCCGAACATATTTGGATCAAGGGATGTGTAATAATCTGGTAAGAAGTAATAATCATAACGACCCATTTCTTGGGTTTTATCATTAATACGACCTTGAGGGTTTACTACCATTGTTCCTGTTCCATCATCAATTGAATCTGTTAACATTCCAACGATATAAGCACCATCACAACTTAAGTAACCCCCTCTATTCCAGTACAAGAAATCAAAGTAAAGATTCCAAGCACCTGGAGTTTCTTGAGTATGATCAGCTTTAAGATCCATATTCATTTGAACACCATTCGCTGCTGCTGCTGCTGCACCTGCATAATCTTTATTTCTCAACAAAGCTCGTGCCTTTAAAGTGCTAGCCACTTGGCCCCAGTCGAATCCGGCAACATAAGCATCACCATATGCACTACTACCTGTCATAGATGGAATTACTTCATCTAATAAACCAATGCAATAGTTATGAACGTCGCTCATTTTATCGAACTTAGGTTCAAGAATTTCATCATTACAAGCTTCTGATGCAGGTATATCACCAAACAAACCTGAAGCTGTTAATAATAAATGTGCCTCTGTAATAGCTGCAGCACCATATAACTCGGTGTTACCTGAAGCCGTTGCTTTTTCCTTGATAATTTTACATTGAGCAATACCTTCAGCATATAATGTACCCCAAATATTATCGAAATCTCCTGCAGTCATTTTATACTGTTGATATGAAATGTATTGACGATCATATCCCGTAAAATAACCAGAGAAAATTCCAGCCATACGCGCAGCTTCTCCTTCTTGGAAAAGCACATTGGCCATTTGCGCTCCTGTAATCATAAGAGATCCGTCAGCATTACTAAACTGGTTTGGATTCTCCTGATTAATTGTATCAATGTCCTTCTGACAAGAGTTCAACGTGAAAAGCGTCAAACCAAGAGCCAAAGGAAGTATTCTAAATTTTTTCATTTTTCTGTTCTTTAAATTTTAACACTTAAGTTGAAGATGTACGATTTTGTACCTGGATTGTTGAAGTAGTCTAAACCTCTACCATTGGAAACACCAGTAAGGTTAGTTTCAGGATCAACACCCAATTCAGGTGCATTTGTCCATAACGCTAAGTTACGTCCAGTGAATCCAATTGAAGCTCCAGGAATATGTAAAGCTTTACAAATGCTTGCAGGTAATTGATAAGAAAGACTAAGCTCTCTTAAACGCACCCAAGATGCATCATAAATGAACTGCTCCGCAACTGGACCACATCCACCACCAAGACCTGTGTACCAAGCCTGATCTAATAATACATTACCAGCACCGAAATCTTTAATATTACCACGTACAGTGTATGTACCGTCAGCATTAGCAGCAGCTAAACCATCTATAGATTGACCATAGATATTTTTAATATTTGCCGCATCAGCTGCACTTACCGTTACTTCGTTTGCAGTTTCTTCGGCAACACCAAAGTAGTTCAATACTCCGTATGTACCACCCCACATTTGATTACCTTGACAAGCTTCAAATAATACATTTACGCTTAAGCCTTTATATGTGAAGTTTGTCCCAATGGCACCTCTCCAAGATGGGTTTGGATCTCCCAATACACCTTCTTCTGGAGATGCTTGAGGGAATCCATTTGCATCAAGAATTAAATTACCTGACTCATCACGCAACCACTGACCACCCCATAGAGCGCCCATTGCTTGTCCTTGAACTGCACGTGAAGATGTTCCAGTAAATCCAGCTAAGAATAAAGAATTAGAACCTGTTAAGCTGTCAACCATATTTTTGTTAGAACCTAAGTTTCCGTAAATATTCCATGAGAAATCGTCGGTCTTCATTACGTTCACATTAAGATCTAATTCAAAACCTCTGTTGCTTAAGTATGCTGCATTGTCCCAAGTACTGGTGTAACCTGTAGATGCAGGAACATCAACCGCTAAAACAGCACCGTCGATATTGTTCATGTAGTATGTAGCACCAAATGAGATTTTACCATCTAAGAATTTCAAGTCAACCCCGAATTCTGTTTCACGCTTAATCTCAGGACGAATATCTGGGTTACCTCTAACAGTACTTCTATAGATAGAACCACCATAGTAAGAAGCATCCATAATTTCACCCCATCCAGAAGCAGAACCTGCGCTAACATAATTTGTTCCCCAGATATATGCCGGCGGAGCAATACCCACTTGACCCCAAGATGCTCTCAATTTTGCATAAGAAACTGTTGGAATTTCTACGTCTTTAGATAACTCATAACTCAATGAAGCGCTTGGAGAATAAAAACGATCTGAGAATGTACTTGCTTGTTCAGCAGCAGTTGCTAAAGAAACAAATAATTTATCGTTGTATGCAAAGTCAGCAATTCCATAAACACGATTATTCAGGATTTGAGCTCTTGAAACTCCAGGGTTCATGTTTTCCGTAGTTGAATTGTTAAATGCAAATCTGTCTTGGTCACGTACAATAAAGTTTAAAGCACTACCACCTATAGAATGAGATCTTCTATCAGTTGCTAAATAACCTAAAGTTACATTCGCTGATAAGTTATCACTAATCTTATGGCTAGACTGATTGATGAAATGTGCACTTAATTCAGACTCAGTAATTACACTTTCACCATATTGTCCATTTGAAGTACTTGCTCCTGAGTTGAATGGGAAGTAAGTTATACGCTGATCAGCTGAGTTGTCATAACCAATACGAGCAATAAAAGTAGAGTTTTCCATCCATTTGTAAGAAACTTCAGGTGTTAAAATAAAACGAGTTACATCAGACGTATTTACCTGACGATTCAAAGTCCATCCTGGATTATTGTAAACAGGGGCTGCATCACCCATATAACGACGATATCCACGATGAGCTCCAAATGAAGCTTCACCTGCAGCGTTATAATAAGTACCGGAATAAATGGTATTATCAAAATCTGCTGGTGTTCTTAAATAACCTAAATATAATCCGTTTAAGTTAGAACCCATCTGAATACGATTAGACGAAACTTTCGCCATCGTACTCTTTAGGCTTAATTTTAATTTATCACTTGCGTTGTAATCAAAATTTAAACGACCTGTAGTTCTACGGTAGTCAGAATTACCATTCATTATACCTTGTTGATTCCAATCTGATACTGAAAAATATACCCCTCCTTTTTCGTTTGCAGAAGAAATTGAAAGGTTATTGTTCCATGTAGTACCATTGCGGAATACCTGATTTCTGTTTGCGTCGTTGTAAACCGTTTGGTCTCCTTTATCGACGATTGGATATATTTTGGTACCATCATCTGCCAAGAAATAATCACCTGTTTCGTCAACCTGGTCTGTACCTGAACGATCTGCTAAACGATCACCCCAACTCAAAGCGTTATTTGCTGCCCAAGCTCCACCAGAACCTTGACCATATTTACTCTGCTTAGTATACTCGCGATTTACTTGATCAATTGCTAATTGACTTGAGAACTCAATGTGCAACCCTGATTTACCTTTCTTAGTGGTAATCATGATTACACCATTTGCAGCACGCGTTCCCCAAATAGCAGCCGCAGCGGCACCTTTAAGAATTTGTATGTCTGCAATGTCTGCAGGGTTAATGTCGTTCAAACGAGACTGCTGAACAACCCCATCAGGACCTCCTCCGATTGAAGAGTTACTAACAGGCACACCGTCAACAACAATAAGTGGTTGGTTGGAACCTGTAATGGTGTTTTGACCACGAATTTGAATGTAAGCACCAGCTCCAGGATCACCCGTTGAACGCGTAATTTGAACGTTCGACGCTTTACCTGTCATGGCTTGAATAAGTCCACTTTCACCCGAGGTTTGAATGTTTTTACTCTTAATTTGAGAAACACCAAAACCTGCTTTCCGAGCGTCAATGGTAAGACCGGTAGCAGTAACTGTTACTTCACCGACCTTTACTGTGTCAGAATCAACCTGAGCTTTAACGGAATCAACCGTCATCAAACCCAGTCCGATTAGACCCAATACCGAAAGTTTTTGTAATGTTTTTTTCATAATTGATTAACTATTTAGTATGATCTAATATGCAATGTAATAATTTTTTTGAAACAAAAACATATGAATTGTTTAATTTTAATTCAAACTACAACAAGTAATTTTAAGTAATATAAAATCATAATTCAACGTTAATCATCGAAAACACTAGCTATCACTGCGTTCAGGAGCAATTTTAGTTTTGTCTAATATTATAAACAATTAAAATTCTGCACCTTAGAAAATAGTGAATGTAATCGCTGCAAAAATTCAATTACCCCGAACATGTAGAATTGGCAGTATCGTATTACTCTGATATATTGTTTATTATAAGATATATTTGGTAATGTTTATCTGAGTTAAAAGTATGAATTTGTTTAGCAAACTAGAACTCAACTATTATTAATTTGCATTAATTTAACATTGGCCCTAAATAATAATTTATTTTGATGCTAATTAATTGTAATATTTAATGACAAAAAATTCTATAACAACTAAAAAGAAGACATTTTAACCATCGCTATTTAAACCATTATTAATTCAGCAAAAATATTGTACGTTTTTCTTCAGAAAAATACTTTGCTCTACCTTCAAAAACCAAACAGCTCTTCAGTTTTTAAAATTTCTAAATCACCATACTTTTTCAAGTCCTCTTTAGTGATGCGTTCTAAACTTCCAACAACTGCCATTGTTTTAGGAGCTTTTCTAATGAAATCTGAATGGAATTTCAATACCTCTTCCATAGTGGTTCTCTTAATTACATCGTATTGAATCTTTATAGGATTATTATCTAAAACCCCAAATTTCTCATAGAATAAGAATGTTCCAATTGCATTTTCTGGAAGACTGCGATTTGACTCAATTGAAGTTAATAAAGATTGCTTCGACATTGCGAAAATCTTTGGCTCATTAGGTAAACTATTAAACAAACTATCCATACCCCCTATTGCCTCATGAAACTTATCAGACTGAGTTCCTACAAATGCCTTGAAAGTGTAAAAATCTTCTTGAGGGATGGAGGGAGTAGAGAAATAGGCATTGGTACTGTATGCTAGTGCTTTTGACTCACGGATTGTTTGAAATACAACGCTACTCATATCTCCGCCAAAATATTGATTAAATGCTTTTACTTTAGCATTGAATGTTAAATCATACGGTTGATTTATCGATGACAACCAATAAACATTAGCTTGAACCATTGGAAAATCTACAAAATATACTATGGGTTTATTATGTGTCTTTGGTGGTATGATTAGCGGTTCTTTTAATTTAAACTCTTTCTTTCTTGAAGTCCAACTCAACTCCTTTAAAAATTCTTTGATCATAATTAATGAATCTGGACCGAAATATGCAATTTCTGTTTTTGCTTTCATCAAGTTCTCATGAACCTTCATAAGATTATCCATATCTAAAGACTTAATTTGACTATTACTCAGTCCGCGAGTTAGATTGTTATCTTTACCATAAAGGGCCCATGTTGACAGGGCAAAACCTAAATATTGTGGGTTGGTAAGAAGGTTTTTCCTACTCATTAATTCAGTTTGTTTTACTGCCTTTAGTACTTCATTGTTCCATTTAGGATTATTGAACCAGTTGGAAATAATTTTTACAGCCTCAAAGAAGTTTTCCTGCGGCCCTGAAATTCTCAAAATCGATTTATCTTTACCTACAGTAAATCTAAAATTACAGCCAATGGAATATAATTTATTCGACATTTCAGAGTTCGACATTTCATTTGAACCCAATAACTGCATGAAATCAGGCAAAATATCTAATTTTTTATTGTGAAAAGAGCCGTAAGCAATTTGAAATTGTAAATTAAACAATCGGTTTTCATCATTTTTAACATACAAAAACCTTGTACCCTTAAATTTATTTTGGGTTACTGAACTAGATTGGAAATAAACAGGATTTATTTTTTCTACCGGAATATCAACCCACTGCTTAATAAAATCACTCGCTTTATCTCGGTTTAATTCTACAGGATTTATAGCAGGCTTTACAACCTTTTCACGTTCTGGAGTTTCTCCTTTGTGTTTGTAAACTACAACTCGATCATTTCCAAATATTTCATTAGCTACAGTTATCACATCCTCTTTGGTAACCTCACTAATCTCAATAAATGAGTTTATGGCCTTATGGTAGGGAATATCATTCACAAATGCTTCCATAATAAAAGAACATCTATTGGAGTTTTGTTTCCATTCTTCGAGTTGCTCCAACTCCTTATTGAGTATAATTGCCTTTATAAGATTTTCATTAAATTCCCCATTCTTTAGTTTTTGTATTTCCTCTAATAATAGGCTTTTAACTGAGTCTAAGGATTGATCAGATTTAGGAGTTCCATACAACATGAATTGAGAATAATCTTTCATCTCACTAATGAATGCCGCTGCACCTTGTACTTTTTGAGCATTTACTAAATTTAAATCAATTAACCCCGCTTTAGAATTATTAAGGATTAACTCAATTAATTTGGCAACTTTTACTTGCTTACTTGCCATCCCATCCATTCGATAACCAACCATAATCATCTCCTGGTTTGGTCCATATATATCAATTTTTCTTTCGATGTTTCTTGGATCTTCATAGCTGAAGCTATATTTGGGAACTTTCTTTTGTTTCAAATGTGAGAAGTTCTCGTATACCCATTTTGCAACACTATCAGAATTTATATCTCCCGAAACAATTACAGACATATTATTGGGTACATAATAAGTATTGTAATATTCTCTAATCGCTTTTATTGATGGATTCTTGAGGTGTTCAACGGTACCAATTGTAGTTTGTAAACCGTAATTGTGTTTTCTAAACATCTCTGCATTCATTTGCTCCCATACCTGGCTCATATCGCGATCAATACTGATATTCTTTTCTTCATAAACTGCCTCTAACTCAGTATGAAATAATCGAAAAACAGGCTTATGAAAACGTTCTCCTTCAAGCTTTACCCATTTCTCAACCGAATTTGATGGTACATCATTTATGTAAACCGTCATTTCATTTGAAGTAAATGCATTTGTACCCTTAGCGCCAATTGCTTGACACATTTTATCATATTCATTTGCAATTGCGTGTTTCGAGGCTAAATAACTAACACTATCTATATAGTGATAAGTGATTTTTCTTAATGAATCATTCGTTTGATGATTGTAAACCTCATATAATGAATCAATCTGCTCTAAATAAACCTTTTCCTTTTGATAGTCTAAAGTTCCATACTTCTCTGTACCCTTAAAAAGTAAATGTTCAAGATAATGGGCCAAACCAGTATGGTCTGCTGGATCATTTTTTGAACCTGTTTTTACCGCCACCATTGTATAAACTCTCGGTGAACGTGGATTCTCCGATGTAATAAGAGTTAACCCATTGTCAAAGGTGTAATGACGTGTATTCAACGGATCATTTTCATATTTTCTCATTACCCAATGTTCTGACTTATAATCACCGTAGGTATTAATTTTTTGCTGTGCAATGGTTGAATTAACAATCAAGATGCTCAAGGTTGCAACAAAAACAGATTTCATAATAACAAATATATTGGTTAGTAATGTTGGAATTCAAGATAATCGATTAAATGCCGATTCAGAAATATAACTTCGCAGTATGGGACTTTTACATCAAGTCTATGTTGGAACTGGAAGTAATCAAGGAAATTCTATCGCTTTTTTATCAAAAGCAATTATTTTAACTAGCAACAATGTGGGTTATTTAGGAAAAATATCTTCCGTATACAAAACTAAAGCCTGGGGTAAAGAGAACCAACCTGATTTTTACAATCAGGTTTTTGAAATTTATACTCCATTTTCTCCACAGATAGTAATGAAAAAGTTTTTAGAAATTGAAAAATCATTAGGGAGAAAGAGGTACGAAAAATGGGGACCTAGAACTATTGATATTGACATACTCTTTTATGATAATTTGTGTTTAAATCATCCTGAAGTTCAAGTTCCACACCCTGAAATACCCAATAGAAACTTCGTCTTATTTCCTTTAGCAGAAATTGCAGGTTCAAAAAAACATCCTAAATTAAATTTAACAATTCACCAGATTTTGCAACAATGTAAAGATCCACTTACGGCCACAATTATTCAATGAAAAGTTTAATAATTCCAAATATTATTCCCAATCTAAATTGGTACCTAAATTGTCAAAAGAATGGTTTTTGGATTTCAGAAATAAACACCTCAAATTATTATTGGATTGCAGGACCCAATTCACTACAAAAATTACAAATACCCTTACAACAACAAAGCAAACTCGAAATCCCTAATAACCGAAAAATTAGCTATAACCACAAATGGATTGCTGAGCATAAAAACGCCTGGAAGACCGCCTATGGTAAGTCACCGTTTTATGAATATTATGATTACCGTTTACATCAAGTTTTAGATTCTAAAATTGAAACAATAGGGGAGTTATCTCAGACTCTGTTGACTACAATAAACCCTTTAATCGGCGGAAAAAGCTTAGAAATAACAACTAAAAATCCGATAGTAGAAGAACTAGTTGATCCATACTACCAGGTTTTTGAAGATAGGTATGGCTTCCGTCAACCGGTAAGTATTTTAGACCTATTATTTAACCTAGGCCCAATGTCTTCTCCATATTTAGAATCCTATCGGCAGTAAATTAATTACTACCTTTGTTTTAAATGTCGACCATTAAGAAGTTAGCTTCGCAAACTGCGATTTATGGGTTAAGTACCATGGTCGGTCGACTCATTAATTACCTATTAGTTCCTCTCTACACTGCTTATCTAGCAGAAGTAGCTGATTACGGTATTGTGGGGGTTATGTTTGGGTGGGCAAGTTTGTTTTCAGTTGTGTTTGGGCTCGGGTTAGAAACGGCTTATTTTCATTTTTCTCAAAAAACAGGAAACGCTCCAAAGGTGTTTTCAACAGCAGTAAATTTCCTAATAATTACTGGTTTCATTTGGGTAATAATAGCTTGTTGGTTTGCTCCTGAAATAATGACGGGTATAGGTTATCCTAACCATCCTGAATATGCTTTATGGTTCATAACTATTTTGTCTATTGATGCCATTACGGCAATTGGCTTTGCAAAACTTAGACAAGAAAAAAAACCTTGGAAATTTGCTTTAATAAAACTGACGAACATTTTTATTAATGTAGGAGCTAATTTATTCTTTTTAATACTTATTCCTGTATTAGCAAGTAACGGTATTTCTTGGGCAGTTAAATGGAATTCAAGTGTTAATCAAGTATCTTGGATCTTCATATCAAACCTTATTGCGAGTGGTATTACTTTACCATTACTATACAAAAGCATGATGCAAATTAGATTAGGACTTGATCTAAAATTGTTAAAAACAATGCTTAAGTATTCATATCCATTGATTTTTATTGGATTAGCAGGAATGATTAACGAAACTTTCGACAGAATTTTGTTAAAAAAGTTATTGCCCGAATTTAATGCGGACTATGAAGTCTCTATTTATAATGCATTCTATAAATTGAGTTTAGTACTCACCTTATTTGTTCAAGCTTTTCGTTTTGCTGTTGAGCCTTTTTTCTTCGAACAATCTAAGAAACTTGATGCTCAGGAATCGTATGCTTACATCATGAAATATTTTGTATACGTAGTATCATTTATTTTTGTTTTTACTGTAGCCATAATTCCATACATAGCACCACTTTTAATTAGAAATCCAGATTATTTTCTTCACCCTAATGGAATGAAAATTGTCCCTATTTTGTTGGCTGCAAATTTATTTTTGGGAGTTTATTATACCCTTTCTGTTTGGTATAAGGTTTCTGGTAATACAAGAATTGGAGCAATACCAGCAATAGTTGGAGCAATTTTAACCATTGCATTAAACTATGTACTTATACCAAAAATCGGTTTTGTAGGATCAGCCATCACAACATTAGCAGCCTACACCAGCATGGTTATAGTTGGGTATTTTTTGTCCCGTAAATTTTATCCCATCCCTTATAATTTAGCTTTAATTTTAACTGTAATTGGTATTGCTTTTATGATGGGATTTTGGATCAACACATTACCTATTGTTAGTTACGGAATAGTAATTAGAATTCTAATACCATTAACCTTTGCGCTTTTTGTATATTTATTAGATAAAAAAATCATTTCAAATGTTACAAATAAAAGTCATCAACAAAAGCAATAATCCATTACCTAAATACCAGACAATTGCTTCAGCTGGGATGGACTTACATGCTAATCTCCAGAAAACAATAATATTACAACCCGGAGAACGAAAATTAATTCCTACCGGCTTATTTATAGAATTGCCACTTGGTTACGAAGCACAAGTTAGACCAAGAAGTGGACTTGCGCTAAAACATGGTATTACAGTTTTAAACAGTCCTGGGACAATTGATGCGGATTACCGCGGAGAAATCAAAGTGTTATTAGTAAATCATGGCAAGGAAGAATTTGAAATTGAACATTCCGATCGTATCGCACAAATGATTATTGCGAGACACGAACAAGCGGAATGGATACCAGTTAGTGAAATAAACCAAACCGATCGTGGCGTAGGAGGTTATGGAAGCAGCGGTAAATAAGTAAATTATCACCATTTTTAACAATCATTGCGTTAATTTGCAGTCCTTTTAAGAAAAGAGAATATTCATGAATTTAATTATACCTATGGCTGGAATGGGAAAACGTATGAGACCTCATACATTAACCACTCCTAAACCATTATTGAAAGTTGCGGGAAAATCTATTGTTCATTGGCTGATTGAAGATATCTCTAATGTTTGCGGAGAAAAGATCAATGAAATTGGATTTGTCATTGGAGATTTCGGTAAAGAAACTGAAACTGAGTTATTAAATATTGCTGAAGGAATTGGAGCCAATGGAAAGATATTTCATCAAGAAACTGCTGAAGGTACAGGGCACGCAATATTATGCGCTAAAGAGTGCTTAAAAGGTGATGTAATTGTTGCTTTTGCAGATACTTTATTTAGAGCAGATTTCAACCTCGATAAGTCAAAAGACGGAGTGATTTGGGTTGAAAGAGTTGAAGATCCTAGTGCATTTGGGGTAGTCAAATACGATGAAAACAATGTAATAACTGAGTTCATTGAAAAGCCTCAAGAATTTGTCTCAGATTTGGCGATAATTGGTATTTATTATTTTAAGGATGGAGAAAACCTTAGAAACGAACTTCAATATCTTATTGATAATGATATCAGAGAGAAAGGCGAATTTCAATTGACCAATGCTATGGAAAGTATGAAGAACAAAGGCCTTCAATTTGTTCCTGGAAAAGTAAACGAGTGGCTAGATTGTGGAAATTATGCGGCCACAGTTCATACAAATCAACGCGTATTAGCTAATAAATCGGATTTATTTAAAACCGATTCCCAAAAATTTGGAAAAAACGTAACCATTCATCCACCTTGCTTTATTGGAGAAGGAGTTTCTCTTAAAAATTGTGAAATTGGTCCATTTGTAAGTATTGGTAAAGAATCTACGATAGAAAATTCCGTTATTCGTAACACTATCATACAAGACAACTGTGAGTTGACAAACTTCAATTGTGAAAATTCAATGATAGGAAACCACGTATGTTTAAGCGGAAATCCAAAAGAATACAGCATAGGCGACTACACAGTAATGAAGTAGTAAGCATCACATTGCTCGCGGTTTTTCTATCGTTTTTTACTTTTCTTCAGGCTCAAACTTTTTCTCATAAACAAACAAGTATATCAGAGGCCTACCACAAGGCAGAAACTTTTTACTTGCTACATCAATGGGAAAAGGCAATTCCAATCTATCAAGAAATTTTACTAAAAGAGGACTCTAGTCAAGCTGTACACTATCGTTTAGCATGTATTTATGAGCAACTAGGAAAAATACAACAAGGACTATTTCACATAGAAAAAGCATTGTTTAGCCAGGGTTCAAATTCAGGTTATTTATATCAAAAAATAAAATTACTAGAAATCGATAAAAACTATGAAGATGCTTGGGTTATTCATCAAAATTTAATTTCCATAGAACCTCGCAAACCAACGAGGTATATTGCGGCAATACAAAATTGCAAAGAACGAATTGCTGTGCCCGATATGTTAGACCTAACTAATAAATGGTTAGAACAATTTGGACCATCTATATATATAGTAAATATCCGTTTTGAATGTCAGAAGTTTCTTGGTTTAACAATACAAGCTGAAGATGAATTAAGTAAACTAGTAAAAGAATATCCTTACATGCAGGCATACCACACTATGCTATCTTCTTTGAAACCAACTGAAAGCAATAATATTAATGAAATTTTGTTGCAAATAGCATCAAGTAATGATCCCTCAAACCAGTTAAATGAATGGATAATGGGAATGTCTGATTCCTTATATCAAGCCTTTTCAGATAGCCTAAGTTATTTCCACATCCCTCAAAAAGTACAATCTGAAATTTATACTTTTACCTCTGAAAGTGCTGCATCAAAAGGAGATCTTGAAAAAGCCAGAAAAATAGCTTGGTTTGCAGTAAAAATAGATCCAAGTAGATATGAATCTTGGCTATTCTTACTTTTACTAGAAACTCATTTTAAGAACTCTGAAAACCTAGAAAAGATTAAAATTCAAATAGAAACATTATTCCCCTTTTACATGGATGTGCCTAAGGAAATTGAAGCTATCATTAATCTTATAAATGACACTTATAATGAAGAATTTTGGAGTAACATTATAGAATCGAGGAATCTCCCGGCACTATATCTTATCGAACCTGCCTTGAGCTATTCGAAAAAATACAATATTCTATTAAAACATAAAGATTCATGGTCTGAAGAATTACAAAATTCACCCTCACAATATCATTGGATAATTGAACAAATAAAATGAGAATACATTTAATCATTGCTACATTAAGCCTTCTAGCATTTGGCTGTAAATCAGTCAAACCAGAACAAGTAAATAATGACTTGGTGGTTGAAGAAATAAAACTATCAGATAATGAATTGAGTTTTAAAGAAAAAGAAATCCCCGAATCAACCTTAAAATCCATATTAGATTGGGAATACCTTTCGGCCCGTTATGATACTGAAATTTCAGATGGGAAGGATTTCAATCAAACCATCAGTATGAATATCCGAATGAAAAAAGACAGCATTCTTTGGTTCACGGCATCTATGGCCTTTTTTAAACTAGCAACTGGTATAATTACTAAGGACTCCATACACATTTTAGATCACATTAATAGTAAATACTTCCCTTTGTCCACAGTTAACAATATTGGGATTCCGTTGCCAAATCTTTTTCAAAATATTCAAGAAGTATTATTCATAGGAAACCCCACTTCCGAAATAAAAAAGTGGGAGAATAATATTTACCGTGATTCATTTGACTATCAGAACAGGAAGGATAGCATTCCATCAACAGTTTACTATTTCACTAAAAGGAGCAATTCATTTATTGACAGCCAATCGTTTAGCTTTTTAACTAGTTCAACCTTCAGCGATAATAACGTTCAGACATTAATTTCATTTACCTATCCAGAACGAGATGATAGCAACATAAAATTTCCAATTCCAAAGACAAGCAAAGCTGAATTACAACAAAATGACCAATTGAGGGGACGACTAAAATTTGAGTTAAGAACTGCTCGCTTTGATAGAATAACTTCGTATCCGTTTTCTATTCCTGACGGGTATGAAAAATCAAGCCTTTAGAAATTTTATATCGAGACTGATTTTAGCGCTATTTTTTTTTACAGCAGTTGGGAGTATACACGCCCAATCTAGAAAGCAATTAGAAGCAAAACGTAAACGCGTAGAAAGAGAACTCGCACGTTCTCAAAAAATCCTTAAAACCACTACGAGAAAGAAAAAAGCTACTTTACACCAGCTAACAACTATAAAAAAGGTTATACAGCAACGCGAGGAGTTGATTAGAAGTATACAAGCAGAGATTATTGCTACAGAAAAAGAAGTTGAATATCGCACAAAACAGCTAGACACTTTGAAAACAGAGCTGGAAAACGCCAAAGCCAAACTAAACCAAACTGTAATTAAAGCTTATAAAACACGAAAAAGTGGCCGAGAAATTGCCTTTGTTTTTTCATCGGACAATCTAAGACAAGCCATACGCCGTTGGAAATATCTCCGAAAGTTATCCGACTACAGGCAATACCAGATTGCTGAAATTTCAGATCAACAGCAAAAAATCAGTAATGCGATTACATTGCTAAATAGAATCAAGCAAGAAAAAATAATACTTCTTGGCAATAGAGAGTCTGAAAAGAAAAATCTTCAAGGAGATATTAAGACAAAAGAGTCAATGGTATCTGAACTTGCTGCAAAAGAAGACGATTTATTAAAGCAAATAAGAGCCAAGCAGCGTCAAATGGCACAATTGAATTCTGCAATTAAAAAAGCTATAGAAAAAGAAATTGCCGCGGAGAAACGCAGGCAAGCACGAAGAAATAAAGGAAAAAATAACAACAACAATTCTGCTTCTGCAATAACTCCTGAGGCAAAAAAGTTAAGTGATCAATTTGAAAAGAATGCGGGGGGACTACCATGGCCATTGAAAACGGGATTTATTTCCCAATCTTTCGGAACCCATCAACATCCAGAATTTAAGGGTATCCAAATACAAAATAATGGGATCGACATTACCACCAATAAGGGAAATACAGTAAAAGCAGTATTTAACGGAACTGTAAGTAGTATATTGTCTATTCCTGGTCAGGGTGAAGCTGTTTTATTAAATCATGGAGAGTATTTCACAGTCTATTCGAGATTAGAAACTGTTAGCGTAAATAAAGGTCAAATCATTAAAACAGGAGATGTTTTAGGAAAGGTAATGACCGATAACGACGGTAAAACCATTCTTCAATTCCAAGTATGGAAAGGTCAAAATAAGTTAAATCCGCAAAGTTGGATAAAGTCTCGTTAACTTTGTTGTAATGAAAAAAGTAGCAATTGTTGGAGCCGGCGTAATGGGATCTGGAATCGCATATGCTAGTGTAACAGCAGGATATGAAGTTATAGTTTATGACTTAAATAAAGAGGTACTTTACAATAGTCAAAAACAAATTAATACTTTGTTTGAAAAGGGTTTAAATCGGGGAAAGATTACCGAAGATGAAATTACACTTTGCAAAAGCAGATTAAAATATACATCCGAATTCACAGAGATTAAAGCTGATTTTATACTTGAGGCAATAGTTGAAAAGCTCGATATTAAAAAGGAATTATTTAAAAATCTTGAAGCACAAAACTCACCAGATTGTATTCTTGCAACAAATACATCTTCTATCCCAATTACCCAAATTTCTAGAGGTTTGAAATTTCCAAATCGCGTTGTAGGTGTTCATTTCTTCAATCCGGCCCATATCATGAAACTAGTTGAAATTATTAAGGGTGCTGCTACAGACAATCTAATTGCTGAAAAAGCATTTAACTGGGCCAACTCTTTAAATAAAACTGCGGTATATGCACAAGATTCGCCTGGCTTCATCGTTAATAGAGTAGCACGTCATTTTTATGTTGAAAGCTTAAAAGTGCTCGAAGAAAATGTTACTGATTTTAAAACTATCGATCGATTGATAGAATCTACTGGATTCAAAATGGGTCCTTTCCGATTGATGGATTTGATAGGCGTTGAAACTAATTATTCTGTAACCTCCTCAATGTATGAGCAATTTGGATTTGACTCAAAATTCAGACCCTCAAGAATACAAAAACAAAAGGTAGATGCAGGATTTCATGGACGTAAATCAGGCCGTGGTTTTTATTCCTATGAAGAATAAGATTAAGCATATTGGATCTTGGCTTTTTGCACTATCGTTGCTTTGTTTTAGTTGTAATGACTCGCAACAAGTAACTGAAAATATCCCCAGAGGTTTAGTGAATTTATATATAGACCTAAATCTGGCAAGCTATCAACACTTAAATAATGTGGGAACTCATGCTTATTTAGAAGGAGGTGTTAAAGGCGTTTTAGTCATTCATGATTATGATGATCAATGGTATGCTTTTGAGCGCACTTGTGCTTATAACCCTACCAAAAACTGTTCTCAAATTTGGGTTGATTCAATTAATATTCAATTAATGTGTGGTGAATACTTAAACACGTCGGATTTTAAACCCTGTTGTGAAAGCACGTACACTTACAGTGGCTTTCCGCTGAAAGGTCCTGCTCAGGGAAGATTAGCTCAATATTACATTAGCCGAACAGGCAATATCATTCAAGTTTATAACTGATTATTTTTTGAATTTCGATATTATTAAAGCCACATTTCAATTAGAATGTGCAAAATTTCTTGAAAAACTTTTTTTTCAGATGGAGTTTCTTATATTTGTCAATCACTAAATATATCTATCAACACACAATTAAATCGGACGGAATATGATTAAAAACTACCTTAAAACCACATTGCTTTCTGCATGTGCTCTAGCAACGGCCTCTACTACTTGGGCACAAGCTCCTGGAACGCATAGTTTAGAGGCTAGCTTTGGACTAAGAGAGTATTTGGGTGACATGGGTTCATCCTTGTTTTTTGCGAGAAAACCAATCTACCAAGGCGGTGGTCTTACATTCGCTTATTATTTAAGCCCTTCAATTGATGCAACGGCAAGCCTTACTATGGGTGATGTTGGATTTACACAAGACATTAGAAACTTCGTTCAAATGAATGATATTCTTTACAGAAGTTTCAGAGCTAATACTACCGACTTCACTATTGGTGCGCGTTACAAATTAAATAATGGTCTTCTTTTATCTGAAGATTCTCGTTTTGCACCTTACGTATATGGTGGTGTAGGATTATATTATGTTCATTCTACGATTAGATGGGGCGAGTACCCTTACACGGCTGCTCAGCATTGGGATGATTCCATTGGTGGTTATAAAGAAGTTAAAAACACCGTTACTGACTTAGGAGCTGCATTCCAAGGTGGCTTAGGTTTCAAGTTCTTTATAAATGATGCATTAGCTTTACAGTGGAGTTATACTATGACATATACTTGGAACGACCGTTGGGACGGAGCAAACCGTGCAGATCCTAACCCAACACAAGACTTAGTTCATGGTCTATGGAGAACGAACGATATGTGGGGTTACCATTCTATAGGTGTTTCTTACGCTATTGGTGAGAGTATGGGTGGTGGACCTAGAAAACTTCGTGACTCAGACGAAGATGGTGTTCCAAACAAATACGATAAATGTAAAAAGACTCCTGAAAAATACAGAAGATTTGTTGATAGCCTAGGTTGTCCTGCGGATACTGATAACGACGGTATCTTAGATGCCGATGATGATTGTATGGAATTAGCAGGATTGCCAGAATTCAAAGGTTGCCCTGATACTGACAACGATAGCATCCCAGACAAATTAGATGCTTGTCCTACCGAGAAAGGATTAATTAAATTCAACGGTTGCCCTGACAGCGATGGTGATGGTGTGGCTGATAAAGATGATCGTTGTCCTGCTGTTGCCGGTCCAGTTGCTCTAAAAGGTTGTCCTGATACTGACGGTGATGGTGTTGCTGATATCGATGATAAGTGTGTGGATAAACCTGGTACTATTGAAAGTGAGGGTTGTCCTGACAGCGATGGTGATGGTGTATTTGATAACGTCGACCGTTGTGTAGATAAACCTGGAACTGCTGAGACTAAAGGTTGTCCAGTAATTGAAGAAACCGTTATTGCTGCAATTAAAAAGTCGGCTGATGGAATCTATTTCGATAACGGTAAAGCAACTTTAAAATCGGCTTCATTCCGTAACTTAGATAAGTTAGTAGATATCTTAAATGAATATCCTGAAGCATTCGTTGAAATTCAAGGTCATACTGATAATGTAGGTGGAGCGGATGCAAACAAAAAGCTAAGCCAAGAAAGAGCAGATGCGGTTGCAGAGTACTTGAAAGGTAAAGGTTTTGATGCAAATAGACTGAAGTCTGTGGGATATGGTCAAGAAATGCCAATTGCAAATAACTCAACAAGAAGCGGAAGATCTAAGAACCGACGCGTAGAGTTTAAATTAACATATTAAACCAAACTAAAGCATAAATAAAGTAGGGGACTCTTCGAGTTCCCTATTTTTTTTTGTCCATTCATCAATTCAATTTAACTAAGCAATCAATAAATACTAAATTTGAGAAATGAGTAGTTTCTTTGTTCATGAAACATCAATAATTGATGTGGGTGCAAAAATTGGTAAAGACACCAAAATTTGGCATTTCTCACATATTATGTCTAAGGCTGTTATTGGGGAAAAATGTAATATTGGACAAAATGTATACATCGACAATAATGTAAAAATTGGAACTGGCGTAAAGATTCAAAATAATGTTAGTGTTTATGCTAATGTTGAAGTCGAGGATGACTGTTTTTTGGGGCCATCAATGGTGTTTACCAATGTTGTAAATCCAAGAGCTTTTGTAGAAAGAAAAAATGAGTTTAAAAATACTCTGGTAAAACGCGGATGCAGTATTGGTGCTAATGCCACAATTATATGCGGTATAACACTAGGAGAATATTCATTTGTTGGTGCCGGAACATTAGTAAACAAAGATATACCACCATATGCTATGGTTGTTGGTGTACCGATGAGGACAATAGGTTGGATTAGTAAAAACGGGCAAAAATTAAGCTTCAATGAGGATGGTATAGGGATCTGTTCAATAACAAAAGAAAAATATAAAATTATTGGAGAGAGTAAAGTTATTTGTTTAGAAGATGAAAAATAAAGTTTTAGTAACCGGAGGGTTAGGTTTTATAGGGTCACATACAGCAGTATGTTTATATGAGGCGGGATTTGAACCAATTATTGTAGATAATCTAAGTAATTCTAAAATAAGCGCCCTACACGGTATCCAAGAGTTAATAGGTTATAAACCTTCATTCTATCAAAATGATATTTCTAATATTCCGGCACTTACTAAAATTTTCGAAGAACACAAAATTGACGCGGTTATTCACTTTGCAGCGTACAAAGCCGTTGGAGAATCTGTAGAATTTCCTTTAAAATATTACCAAAACAATATTGGTGGCTTACTCGCAGTACTCGAAACCATGAAGGCTTTTAATGTTAATTCAGTTGTGTTCTCAAGCAGCTGTACCGTTTATGGTGAACCAGATCAAGTACCTGTGATGGAAGTTACACCAATGAAAGAAGCAGAATCACCATATGGTGCTACAAAACAAATGGGTGAGCGCATATTAAATGACAATACCAACTGGTGTAATACCCAATGCTTACGATATTTTAATCCTGTTGGTGCTCATCCTTCTGGAAAGATTGGTGAATTACCTCTTGGCATTCCAAATAATTTAATTCCATATCTAACACAAACGGCTGCAGGTATAAGAAAAGAACTCACAGTTTTTGGAGATAAATATAACACCCCAGATGGAACATGTATTAGGGATTATATTCATGTAATGGATTTAGCAGAAGCACATGTTAAAGCAGTTGAGAGATTAATAGAAAATAAGCAAGAAGAGGCTTTTGAAGTTTTTAATATTGGTACTGGAACAGGAAGCAGCGTTCTAGAAGTGATTAAAACATTTGAAGACGTTAACCAAATTAATGTCCCATATAAGATAGGCCCTAGACGTTCAGGTGATGTTGTACAAGTTTGGGCAGAAACCACTAAAGTGGAGCAAGTTCTGGGTTGGAAGGCTCAACGAGATCTAAGCACTATGATGAAAGATGCATGGAATTGGCAACTTGAGCTAAGTAAGAAAACCTTTAATAATTGATACCAAACAGAGGGTAAGTAAACTAATTATTAGAATCAAAGAATCACCTAATTTTGAATAGAGGGTTCTATTTTTATTTGCATAAATTGTTTGTTGAACACATGTTTTTTGATACCAATCAGTATTTTGGTATGTATTACCCAAAGGATCTATAAATCCACTTATTCCAGTATTTGCTGATCTTGCCAACCATTTTCTCTGCTCTATGCAACGTAAAATAGAATATGAGAAATGCTGTTTATACCCAGGAGTATTATTCCACCATGCATCATTTGTGATTACGCCGAGCCATTGTGCACCATCTTTAATAAATTCATTTACATAATCTCCATAAATGCTTTCGTAACAAATTATTGGTGCTATTTGATTCGAACTACCTAATGCCTTGGCACTATCCATAACACCTAAGCTCCCAGTTATACTATTTTCATCCAGAGATAATGCCAACTTTTCCAAAAAAGGAAACGTTTGAATGAATGGCATTTGCTCCGTACCAGGCACTAATTTGCTCTTATGGTAATAATCTAGAGATAAATTGGTATCCACAAATAAAGCTGAATTATATATGTTATACCATAGGTTATCATCATAGGCCGTTTTTCTGGCACTCCTATTTGGTTTTATCCTTGAATGATAATATTCAACCCCTGTCATACCCGTTACTAATTTTAATTTTGGCGTTTTACTATTAAGCAAACGATCAATAAAACTAAGTCTTTGCGTATGACTTAAATCACTGATATTCAGACTTTGGGCGAGCGCAGTTTCAGGCCATAAGAGCCAATCGGTAGTTGAATCAATACAACTCAAGGAAATGTTCACCATTTCGTTGTTTAATTCTTTTGAAGATCTTACAAACTTCTCGTTCCATGGGTCAAAACTTGGTTGCAATACTGCAACCTTTAGGGGCTTTCCTTCATTTATATTAGTTCTATATCTAAGACTAAACGATAAAATAAAAACTAAACCCACAACGGAAAAACCACATAAAAGGTACCTCTTACTACTGCTTTGAAAAAATGCAAATAATAAGAAGTTCAATATTAATGTTAGCAGCGTACCTCCTTGAGTGCCAGTATACTCATACCATTGAACCATAGAGGGCATACCAGAATATCCATTACCCAATGCTAACCATGGCCAACTTAAATCCCACCTGTGATGGCCAAATTCATACAACATCCAAAATCCAATAAATAACAGCCCTCTATTAGCCCAATTCCATATGATGTTATATCGAAAAGATATAAAAGGAAGCAGCATAAATAAAGAGTTTAAAATCAACATAGAAACCGCACCTGACGGCGACGCAAAATAAACCCACCAGGTGGTTAACAAATTCCAAAAGAATAAAGCCAGATATAAAACACCATAATACTTCAAGCGTTTAGCATGTTGAAATCGCTGTACAAGTATTATTAAAGGTACAAATGCAATCCAAAGTAATGGCGTAATTGATATTGGCACCCAAGCCAAGAGAAACAATAATCCTGGAGCTATAATTAGCAGCCAGGTTGGCCAGTTACTCGGATTCCATTTTGCGTTTTGCATATTCTTCAGAATAATGTTTTCCCTCCAAAACTACCACAAATTCACCTTTTGGACTATGATTCTCAAAATGACTAATAACGCTTGTTAATGTACCTGTCACCGTTTCTTCATATAGCTTTGTAATTTCTCTTGAAATACTAATTCTTCTATTTTCTGTAGCAACTTCGCGAAAAGCTGCTAATGTTTTCAAAATTTTATGAGGACTTTCATAAAATACAATAGTGATATCGGAATCAGCCCATTCTAATATTTTAGTTTGACGACCTTTTTTAGATGGAAGAAATCCTTCAAATGTAAATCGGTGAAGCGCAAAACCACTTTTTATAAGGGCAGGTATAAATGCCGTTGCACCAGGAATTACATCAACCAAAATATCATTTTCTAATGCCTCACGTACTAATAAATAACCAGGATCTGATATGGCCGGTGTACCAGCATCAGAAATTAAAGCAATATGTTGTCCTTCTGTAATTTGTTCTATTAATCTAACTACTTTGCTATGTTCGTTATGTAAATGATAACTCTCTAAGGGAGTATTGATTTCATAATGGTTTAATAATTTCTTTGAGGTACGTGTGTCTTCAGCAACAATCTTATTTGCTTCTTTTAATACTTCGACAGCTCGAAATGAGAAATCGCCAAGATTTCCAATTGGAGTTGCTACTACGCTTAACTTACCCGCCACGAATCAAAAGTACTATGGTAAAGGCAAATAAAAAAGGCCGGTTAACCGGCCTTATGTTATTGTTTTTAATTTGTTATTTAGCTACACCGACTGATCTCTTTTCACGGATAACCGTGATTTTAACTTGGCCAGGATAGCGCATTTCAGTCATAATGCGATTTGATAGTTCAAATGCTAGAGTATCAGCTTGGTCGTCATTTGTCTTCTCTGCACCCATAATAATTCTTAACTCACGTCCTGCTTGAATCGCAAATGCCTTTTCTACACCGGGATAGCTCAATGCCATATTTTCCATTTCCTTGATACGCTCAACATATTGATCATCACCTCTACGAGCACCTGGTCTTGAACCACTAATAGCATCACATGCTTGAATAACAGGGCTTAATAGGCTAGTCATTTCAATCTCATCGTGGTGAGCACCTACTGCATTACATACTTCAGGATGTTCTCCAAATTTCTCACAAAGTTTCATACCCAACAATGCGTGTGGTGTTTCTTCATCGTTGTCTGGGCACTTACCAATGTCGTGAAGTAATCCTGCGCGTTTTGCTAATTTAACATTCAAACCCATTTCTGCTGCCATAGTTGCACATAAACGCGCAACTTCTCTGCTGTGTTTCAAAAGGTTTTGTCCGTAAGAACTTCTAAAACGCATTCTCCCTACATAGCGAATCAATTCCGGGTGCAACCCTGTAATTCCTAAGTCAACCACTGTTCTTTCTCCCCATTCAATAACCTCTTCTTCAATTTGTTTTTTAGTTTTTTCTACAACCTCTTCTATTCGCGCGGGATGTATTCTACCGTCACGAATAAGACGCTCTAAAGCTACCCGAGCCACTTCCCTTCGAATTGGGTCATAACAACTTAATACGATGGTTTCAGGTGTGTCGTCAATTAAGATTTCAACTCCAGTTGCTGCTTCAAATGCTTTAATATTTCTACCCTCTCTTCCAATTATTCTACCTTTTACATCATCAGACTCAAGGGGAAAAGCAGTAACAGTGTTATCAATTGCTAATTCTGCAGCAGTTCTTTGAATAGTCTGTAAAACAATTCGTTTTGCTTCTCTTGTAGCACCAAGTTTAGCTTCTTCAACAATCGTTTTGGCAAGAGTTAAACCTTCAGTATGCATTTTAGCCTTAATGGTTTCCATCATTTTTTCTTTGGCCTCGTCTTGTGACAAACCAGAAATACTTTCAAGCTGTTTGATTTGTTGTTCACGTAATTCGCCTATTTCTTTCTCTCGGTTTTTGTAGGACTCAATCTGAACATCTAATCTTTCCGATCTTTTGGAAGCCTCTTCTTCTTTTTGATTAAGGTTTTTGATTTTGTCGTCTAAAGATTGTTCTTTTTGTCTTAATCTATTTTCAGAATTAGACAATTCTTGGTTTCTTTTATTTGCTTCCTTCTCATACTCTGAACGAAGTTGCATATACTTTTCTTTGGCCTCAAGGATTCTATCCTTTTTTAAGTTCTCACCTTGAGATTTGGCCTCCTCAAGAATTCTCTCTTTCTCTTTTTCTAGTTGCTTTTTTCTTGAAGCAACAAACAATACATAGCCTAGCACTATTCCTGCTACAAGGCCTGCAATAATTAATAATAATTCCATAATACTCCTTTTTTATTTATTGTTGGAGCACCAATTTGAACGAACGAATACTAAAAATCTTTCAACATCGATTCTAATTCTTCCAAGTATTCAATACTCGAATCATTAAAATCAGATTGGGTTGATGTTTGTGATATTTGCGCATTTTCATCTCCATTTTTCTGGCGAAATACATCGCCTGCAAGATCTAATGCTGCCCATGTCATTCTATCCATGGGATCGCTTGTACCAAACTTTTTAAACCCTTCAATTCTTTTATTTAGTAATTCAGCAGCACCAATAACTGAGTCCCTGTCCGTTTCCGCCACACGAAGTCTCATTGACTTCCCATCAATTTCTACGGTAATTACTTCAGTTGGGTTGCTTTCCATTTATAATATTTATTCGTTTAGCAAATCAATGCACCGGTCAATGTCTCGAATAAGTTCGTTAATCTTGATTTTTAAATCATGATTATCGGCTTTTTCATCTGACATTTCATTTGCAAGTTTAATCAATTTATTCTGTTCCTTTAAATCGTTTATTGTATTTTTTTGAATCTCTAAGGTGTTCTCTTTCAATAAATTTTCTTCTTCTAACTCACTAATTCTAATTTTTAACTCTCTCATTTGATCGTCAGATTCTTCTAGAAGCGCTTGTTTTCTTTCTAACTGACTATTTAATGATTCAATTTCATCTGAACTAAAATCTTGTGAATTTGCTTCTAGTTTATTTCCATCAAAATTTTCATTCTGAGATTGAAGCTTTTCCAATTCCAACTTTAAGTTGTTTATATTCAACCGATATTCAGCATTCTCTTCTAGGAGTTTTTGAATTTTATTTTTTATGGCTAAAAATCGATTATCCATAGGTTAAAACTAATATGTTTGAAGTGTTGTAATTTTTTCTAAATAGTCACCGTATCCACTTTTTTTAAGAGGTTGTGCAATTTCTACTAATTGTTCTGTACTAATAAAACCTTGCCTCCAAGCAATTTCTTCTATACAACCAATCTTCATTCCTTGCCGCTCCTCAATAGTCTCGACGAACTGACCGGCTTGCATCAAAGAACTAAAAGTGCCTGTATCGAGCCAAGCAGTACCTCTACTCATAGTTCTCACTTCCAACTCCCCCTTTTCCAAATACAACCTATTGATATCTGTTATTTCTAATTCTCCGCGTTCTGATGGCTTTAGATTTTTAGCCATTTCAACCACTTGGTTGTCATAAAAATAAAGACCTGGTACAGCGAAACTCGATTTTGGTTTATTCGGTTTTTCCTCAATACTTAAAGCCTTTAAGTTTTCATCAAATTCTACTACTCCATAACGCTCTGGGTCGGAAACGTGATAAGCGAAAACAATACCCCCTTCAAATTTTTTACACCCTTGTAAAATCTGATTAAGATTAGATCCATAAAATATATTATCTCCTAATACTAGTGCAACTGAATCATCTCCAATAAAATCCGCCCCTAATATAAATGCTTGAGCCAACCCATCGGGTGTTGGCTGGACGCAATATTCAAATTTGCAGCCAATTCTAGAACCATCTCCCAATAATTTTTCAAAATTTGGTAAATCTTGAGGGGTAGAAATAATCAATATCTCTTTAATTCCCGCCATCATCAGTACTGACAATGGATAATATATCATGGGCTTATCGTATACCGGCATCAACTGCTTACTAACTGCCATTGTTAGCGGATATAAGCGAGTACCTGAACCACCGGCTAAAACTATCCCTTTCATATCTCAAAGATACAAAGGACAGACGCTAAATTCGAATGATTTACTGATTAAATAAGTTCAATCACAAAATAATTCTTCTTTCCCTTTTGCAAAATCACATATCTTTCATGTAAAGCAGCGCTCATATTTATTGTTCCATCAACATTTGTATATTTTTCCTTGTTGATAGAAAATCCATTTGCCGCTATCATCTTTCTAGCCTCACCTTTTGATGGGAAAATACTTGTTTCAACAGCAAGCAAATCTAAAATATTGGTTCCTTTTTCAAGCTTTTCTTTATCAACTTCAAATTTTTCCATTCCTTCTAAAGAAGCTTTTAATGTTGGCTCATTCAATGCTGACAAATCTTCAGCACTGCCCTTTCCAAAGAATACTTGAGTAGCTTTTTCAGCAAGTTCTAATGCTTCTTCTCCATGTACACGTATCGTCATTTCTTCAGCTAACGCCTTTTGAAGACTTCTTAAATATTCTTGACCTTGATGATTTGCAATTAAACTTTCAATCTCTGATCTGGATTTCAGAGAATAAATTTTGATGAATTTTGAAGCATCTTCGTCGGCCACATTTAACCAGAACTGATAGAATGCAAATGCAGATGTCTTTTCTGGATCTAACCATACATTGCCCCCTTCTGATTTTCCAAATTTACTACCATCAGATTTTGTAATTAAAGGAGCAGTTATAGCAAAAGCCTCTCCCGATGCTTTTCTACGAATTAATTCAGTCCCTGTTGTAATGTTACCCCACTGATCGCTACCCCCCATTTGCAGTTTACAGCTTTTTTCAGTGTATAAATGATAAAAATCATATCCCTGAACCAATTGATAAGAAAATTCTGTGAATGACAAACCACCTGATTCCAAGCGGTTTTTAACACTATCTTTTCCCATCATATAGCTTACGGTGATATGCTTACCAACATCTCTAATAAAATCAAGAAAACCCCAATCCTTAAACCAGTCATAGTTATTAACCACCTCAGCGCCTGTTTCAGATTCATTAAAATCTAAAAACCTCATTAACTGGCTCTTTTGACCTTCAAGATTTTTTTGAAGCGCATCCCAATCTAAGAGTTTTCTTTCAGCACTTTTTCCACTCGGATCTCCAACCATTCCCGTTGCTCCACCAATCAAAACTAATGGCTTATGCCCAGCTTTTTGAAATAACGTAAGCAACATAATGGGTACCATGTTTCCAATATGTAAGGAATCAGCAGTAGGATCAAATCCAATATAAGCTGTAACTCTCTCTTTATTTAATAGCTCTTCCGTTCCAGGGATTGAGTCATGCAACAATCCTCTCCACTTTAATTCTTCAATAAAATCAAAATTTGGTTTAAAACTCATTACTAATCCTCTTTTTCAATTCTCGCTTTTAATGTATCTGATATGGCTTGTTTCATTTTCTCAGTGTCTTCTTCACTGAGTCCACTTGTAGCAAAAGAAACTACTTGAGCTGTTTCCTTTAACATAAAGTTTATTTCAAAATTTAAATAGTCTATTCGCTGTATAAATTTCCATGGAATATATTTATAACTAGAAAAAATATGTTCGCGCCAAGAAACACCTTCTTCATCAACTTGGAAGAAGTATTCTCCCTTTCTTTTTTGATAAATTCCTAATAATAGCACTATCCCTAAAACTAAAGCAATTCCTCCTCCGGTCCAGCCAAAAAATCCATAGTGGAATGCAAAAATTATAAAAACCCCAATACCAGAAATCACAAGAGCAGGTATTTCTGATTTAGTCTTTGGTATTTCACCATAAAATTTTACTTCCGACATTATTCAACAACTAATTTCTCTGAAAACTCTTCGGTTTTTATAAAATAAATTCCTGGTAATATTTTATCTAAAGAAATAGAATAATGCCCCTTCTTAACCTCTGCTACTGGTGAAAATATTTGCTGCCCCATATTGTTGAACAGAGAAGGTTGGTGTTTTGAGAAAATATTAACCAATTTGCTCGCTGGGTTGGGTGATATATTGGTATGGCTTTTTACTAGTTCAACATTTGAGTTTGAACCACCACTTATAAACAACGCGTAACTCCTAATAGTATCTGACTGGGAAAGCGGAAAACCAAAAGCCTTTGCATAAATAACCACTGGAATTTCAAGTGGATACATTCCGCCATTAGCAGTATTACCTTTTAACGTAATACAACTTAATGTTAAAGGTAGAAATGTGCAGTTATTATCCTTGCATACAAATGAAAAGCCGTCTGGTAACCCAAGGCAACCTGTAATAACCATAGAGTCAATTGCCGCATTTACAGTTTGCCCTTGAATACTGACCATAGTATCAGAAAAAAGCATCACTGTAATTCGTTCACTGTAGTCTACATTTACCTCACCTGAAGGCAAAGCCAATGGCAAAGTACCTGGTTGTGTGAGAGATGAATCAGGGGTGCAATCTTGGGCTAATGCAGATTTTACAAAGAAAGTCATGCAAAATATGCTCAAAATACATGAGAACTTGTGTATCATTGTGTTTAGTATTATTTCTACGAATTTACATGGAATTTAGGAATCGACTTCAATTGTTTGCGCTGTATTCTATACTAATCGGTATAATACACCCAGTAATGGGCCAAAAAATTAGCGATTCCTCTAATTATGAATACCTTGATGCAGTAGTAGTATCGTCCAATAAGGAAGAGAGTAAATTAAAAAACAATGTACTCGGGATTTCAATTTTAAAGCCCTATTTAATTGAAAACAAGATAACTACAAATTTTTCTACTGGGCTTCAACAAGTTTCAGGTATTACTGTAAATGACGACCAAGTAAACATCCGTAATGGCAGCGGTTGGAGTTATGGTGCAGGAAGTCGAGTAATGGTATGTGTTGATGAAATGCCAATGATAACTGGCGACGCGGGCTCGGTACCATTTAGTTATTTACCTACTGAAGCAATTGGGAACGTTGAAGTTATAAAAAGCGCCGGATCGGTTGTATATGGTTCATCGGCCTTAAATGGTGTAATCAACCTAAGAACTAAAGATATTCCTAAAAAAGGATTTGGCGAGGTTAATATTATAGCCGGAACCTACGATGTTCCCAACCAATTAAAATATAGGAGTAAAAGACTCTTTCAATACGGAATAAATGGGTATTTCGGAAAACAAATTCGTGATCATTCTTACATTATTACTTGGAATCAGTTAAATGATGACGGTTACCGACAAAGTGATTTTGATAACCGTTTACGAATAGGTGCTCGTTATGTATATAACCCCAATTGGCTGCCTCAATTAAAATTGCATTTAAACGGACAACTACAAAAAGGCGAAAGCGGGTCTTTTTTAATTTGGAGAAGCGATACTTTCGGATACAATACTCAAAATAACAGCGTGACAAAAACTTTAGGTACACGATTTAATATTGATCCCAAAATAACATGGAATGGTAAAATTTGGAATCACACATTCCAAAACCGCTTTTTCAAGGTGGTTAATGATATTGACAATGGAGATCCCGATAATAATCAGGATAATAAAAGTGATTTCTACTATTCCGAATGGCGAAGTGCTCGTTATTTCGGAAAATATTTAAAAACAACGCTAGGAGCTGTAAACACTTTCACAACCACCGAGTCTCCCTTATTCGGAGGAACTCATAAAGCCCAAAACCATGCCGGATACTTGCAGTTAAACTACAAAAGATTTGGTTGGGTTTTTGAAGGTGGATCGCGATTTGAATACTTCAAACTTGACGAGAAACAACGCTCAAGACCAGTATTTAGAGCCGGAGTTAACAAACAACTCGCTCGAGGAACATTTTTACGTGCCTCATATGGTGAAGGATATAGGTTTCCGAGCATGGCGGAGTTGTTCACAGCCACGAGCAGTGGAGGTGTTTCCGTATTACCAAACCCAGATTTAGAGCCTGAATCATCTAAATCAATTGAGTTGGGACTAAAACAAGGGATAAAATTTGGAAAGGTACAAGGGTATTTGGATTTTGCAGGCTTTTACACCCGGTTAAACAACCTAATGGAATATACTTTCGGAAACTGGGCAATA
>JAURNR010000054.1 GCA_030830065.1 Bacteroidota bacterium
ATATAAATAATTTATGTGTGGAATTGTTGCATACATAGGGCATCGAGAAGCCTTTGACATTGTTGTAAAAGGGTTAAAGCGTTTAGAATATAGAGGATATGATAGCGCCGGTGTTGCTTTAATGAATGGAGATTTAAGGATTTATAAAAGCCAAGGAAAAGTCTCTGATTTAGAAGCAATAAGTGAAGAAAAAGATAAAAGTGGTTCAACTGGAATGGGCCATACTCGATGGGCGACACATGGTGCTCCAAACAATGAAAACGCACATCCACACGTAAGTCAATCTGGTGATATATCAATAATTCATAATGGAATTATTGAAAACTATGTGACTCTGAAAGAAGGTTTAATCCAAAGAGGACATAGTTTTAGTAGTGATACAGATACTGAAGTATTGGTTCACCTCATTGAGGACATCATGGAGCACTCTAAGCTCAGTTTTGTCGACGCAGTGAGATCTGCTCTTAAGCAAGTTGTGGGTGCTTATGCGATTGTTATTTTAAGTAAAAACCATCCTGAACATTTAATTGCTGCACGTAAAGGAAGTCCCTTAGTTGTGGGTATCGGAGAGGAAAGAGGTGAATACTTTTTTGCATCAGATGCTACCCCAATTGTAGAATACACAAAAAAAGTAATTTACTTGAAAGACAATGAAATCGCTATTGTTGAGAATCAAGAAATGATTATTAAAAACATCGAAAATGTAGTTCAAGCTCCTTACATCCAAGAGTTAGAATTAAATCTTGAGCAACTCGAAAAAGGTGGGTATCCACATTTTATGCTTAAAGAAATATATGAGCAGCCAAAGTCTATTTTCGACAGTTTTAGAGGCCGTTTTGATTCTGCTACTAGTGAATTTCACATGCGTAGTATAGAAGAATATGGTGACAAGCTGAAGGATATTAAACGTTTGATTTTATTAGGTTGCGGAACTTCTTGGCATGCAGGATTGGTAGCGGAATATTTATTTGAGGATTTCGCACGACTTCCAGTTGAAGTAGAATATGCCTCTGAATTTAGGTATAGGAACCCGGTATTATATTCTGATGATTTAGTATTAGCTATTTCTCAAAGTGGTGAAACGGCGGATACTTTAGCGGCTATGGATTTAGCAAAAAGGAAAAGTGCTACAGTATTTGGAGTTTGTAATGTAGTGGGAAGTAGTATCCCTAGGTTAAGCGATGCTGGAGCTTATACGCATGCGGGACCTGAAATTGGGGTTGCATCTACTAAAGCATTTACTTCGCAAGTAACGGTTTTAACATTATTGGCTTTGGGAATTGCCAAATTAAAGGGAACTATGTCTAACAAAGCAATTGCTAATGTGATGCAAGAGTTAGAACAGATTCCGGAAAAAATTGAAAAGGCACTTGAACTAAACAATGTTATCATCAAACTTTCCGAAAAGTATAAAGACTCACGAAACTTTTTGTATTTAGGACGGGGTTATAATTTTCCGGTAGCATTAGAAGGAGCTCTTAAGCTAAAAGAGATTAGTTATATCCATGCTGAGGGTTACCCAGCGGCAGAAATGAAACATGGTCCTATCGCTTTAATTGATGAAAATATGCCGGTAGTAGTAGTAGCTACCAATAGTGAACACTATGAAAAAGTTGTCAGCAACATTCAGGAGGTCAAAGCAAGAAAAGGAGTTGTAATTGCAGTAGTTTCTGAAGGAAATAAATCATTGGATGGGTTGGTTGACCATGTATTAGAAGTCCCAAATACCATTGAAGCATTAAGTCCATTGGTAAATACTATACCACTCCAATTACTTAGTTATCACATTGCTGTACTGAGAGATTGTAATGTAGATCAACCGAGAAACTTAGCAAAGTCCGTTACAGTGGAGTAGCTTAAAATACCCATATTAAAAATTGATATCCAATTAGGAACACTACCACCATCTTGGCAACCGTTCCCAATAGAAAACCAACAAAAGCTCCAATCCCAGATTTTAAAGCTGTTTTTTGATCTTGGCCAGCCATTAATTCACCTATTAATGCTCCTAAGAATGGACCTACTATAATTCCAATCGGTGGGAAGAATAATCCTATAATTAATCCAATTGTACTTCCCCAAGTGCCCGCTTTCGTGCCACCACTGTATTTGGTACCCCACATGGGTAATAAATAATCAATAACCGTAACTACAATCGTTAAGAGTGTTAATATCAAGAACCATGAAGTATTAATATCAGCAAATCCTTCACTGGTAAGGTACATCAGTGGAAGAGCAATCCAAGCAATAGGAGGACCAGGTAAGACAGGAATAAAACATCCAACAAAACCAACCACAATAATAGCTAGGCCCAGAAGTGTAATAATCCAATCAATCATAATTACAAGTTATAAAAAAATGTATTACCAGCTATTATTGGTTCTATTATAAAATTGAAAATTTATTTTCCAATAAGTACGCGGTGCATCAAAAAGGTTCGAATAACCCACGCAATAATACATACCTATTTTCATGCGTTCACTCCAAATTTTAAACAGCTTATCTATCCCTGCATAGGCTTCATAAAAAAACATATTTCGTCTTTCAGGAGCATACAATAAGTTTAATCCAACGGATTCATAAAATTTAAGGTATTTCATGAATGGAACCTTATTTACGAGAGCACCATTAAAATGATGTCTATAATGTAAATCATAATATCTTCCGAACGTAGTAAATGTAGAATCTAAGGTTTGGAAGGCAAACATCGGTGGAGTGAAAATTCCATCATCACCGCGTCTCTGATACTTATAGTCTATTAAACTAACATTCTTCCTACTAATAAAACTACCCGAGGTTGAACGTAATTCACTGGTTCCGAATAAACCCCATGGGAATTGATGTTGAATTTGAAACTCTAAATAGTCAAAATCAATAGTACTTCCCAAAACACCAGGAAGAGCTTTGCGGTATTCGACAGAAAAAGTGGGCCAAGCTGAACCTAAAATAATCTTTTGTTTTGGTTCAGAAATATACTTCTGAAAAGGCGTGTAACTCAATCGAATACTTCCAAAAACAGCCTTGTGTGGTGTAAATGCTACTGCAGTGTTATTCTCAAAAAGGCTATCACCGGATTCCGCAAACCGGAATGATGCAATATCTTGCCTATCGCTTAATTCACCTCTAATTCTAAGAAATAAACCATTGGTTAATTCTTGTCTATGATAAACTGTTAAGTGATTGTGTTGATAGAAATTATCCCTTCTAAATAAATCTACATATGCAGCAAAAGGGTTAATTAAACCGAAATCTCTGCCAGCTTGAATATAAATTCTTTTTCTATGGTATGGATCGTACAAAGTATTTAAAATAACACTTCCGCGTATATCATTATTTAGTATGCCATAGGATAAATTGGGTATGAATTGAATGTTTTGTTTGCTTTCAAAAGTCTTATTTATCCTGCTCCATAACAACATTCTTCCGCCACCTGGCCACCACGGTTGATAGAATAGCCATAATGGCTGAAATTGAAAATCGATACCTTTTTTTCTATTCTTTAGCTGTTGACCTTCTAATACAAGTGACGTAAAGGTTAACTTATTAGTTTCTCTCTCTATTGAGTCTAGATACCAATCTGAATTTTTAATCCTATTTATACTATCGCTCTCATTTATAAAAGTAAGTTCTATTTCCCTAAGAGGGATACTTCTGTTATCTTGCCAATACACAGAATCTCTTTCATATGCCTCTTGGGTGGTTTTACTGATTTCTAAACCAAAATAGTTTTTTGGGAATACTGGGTTTATTTTAATTTCTTTAAAATCTACTTGGGTATTGCCTTCAAGTTTATTCCCATTAGAATTTATTTCATAAGTGAAACTTAATGAGTCGAGTAGGAGGTAATTGTCACTATTAATTTTATAGGATTGCAAAACTTCCATTTTATCGAATTCAGCCATTAAATGTTCAGGCACCTCATATTCAATTCTAGAAATCCAGAAACTACTGTCAACCACATGGATTTTACCAGATAATGTTGCATTAGAACTTCGTCTTCCTCGGAAATTGATAACCCATATAGTTTTTCCATTTTCCTTGTAGGTATAGTCAAATTGAAATCGGTAGGCCAATAGCGCGGAGTTAGAAAGTGGGGACATGATAGGTAGCGGACATAATGCGGGCATACTCATCAAGTTTTGATAAATGTTGAAATCCCCTTCGATAGTACTTAAATAAAATAAACTACTTTTTTTCCCGCGTATAGAAACCCCTTCTCGAACTTCCTTAATCTTATTTGGTTTTTCAAAATCCCGAACAAGGGTTATTTCAGCAAGGTTTGCATTTATTTTGGGCTTTAACTCATCTCCTTGCTCCTGGTCAGTATTATTACGAAAAATATTAGGACGTAACTGTTGAAATGCTTTAATGTAAACGGTAGATGTATTATTTGGCATATGCGATTCCCAATAGTCTCGTTTATCTATTGCTTGACGCATAATTTTGGGCCCAGGATCTTTCCATTTTGTTGAAACCTGAACAGCATCTAGTCTCTGAGGTTTGGGTAAAAGTCTTAGGCTAATAGTATCAAATTTAGCTTCTTTGCTGATATAAGCAATCTGATAATTCTCAAATTCTGAGTGGTTGAAAATTAAATTGTAATTGCCCGGGCTTAGCTCCAATCTGAAATAACCATCAAGGCTTGTTTCTGTTAACTTTCCTCTGTTTTTATCAAAAATTTGGACAAATGCTATGGGCGCATCCGAAGTATCTACAACTAATCCTATGAGTGATCCTTGACCATAAAGTAGATGGCTAGAAAATAGGCAAAGTATAAATATTTTCAGCGACTTCAACATCTCTACAACGATTTTGATTCTTCCAAGTTTCAATTCCAGAATTGGTACCACTTCTTAGGTTTTGATTTTGGTAAATTGGGAATTGACTTATATCTCGCTTTGGGAATGACTTGTTCAAAAGGTAACTTAAAAAATAGTCGTTTAGGTTTCTTCTCGTAGTCCCAAATCCATCGGCTTAATTTCATTTCTTCTTCGGGAAATTCTACAATAGGATAAAGCTTTCCTTTATTTTCTTTGTAAAAAACAGCCTTTTTGATTTTGTTATCGGCAAAACCAAAATACATATCACTACACTTTGTTTTGAAAACTGATTGAAGGGTATCTTTTTCTCTGATATAATAAATGCTCTCCCCATTTCTAAATACTCGGCTAGCAGTAATTTTTTGTTGAGAATCTAAATAATAGTGGATAGAATCTCCCTGTATTTGGCTAAAATGGGAAGAGTCTTCCTGAATGATAATTGTGGCGCTTGGAAACAAAGAACCTTCTTTGAGTTTTTGATTTTTTATTTTCAGCCGTATACTATCTCCACTCATCCTAGTAGCAGAGTCCCACATTACCGGATTGCCAATCAATCTAAACTGACTATCTAAATCAGAATAATGCATAATATCTGCTGTAGCAGCAGAGTTTTTCTGCATGAGTGAAACATTAGAATAAGCAGTAATCTCTTGTATGTTGGTGTTTGTGTCTTTCGCGTTTAAGAGCGAATCACAAAGTATAAATAACGAGTCTGACTTGTCGGCATTTACAGCTAAAACGTTTTCATAAATCCATGTCTCGCCTAATTTGCCTTCATAATTTGCTTTATTACCCCACATTTGCCAAGACTCTGTTGAATCATAAAACCAAACGTGTCCGAATGCTTTACCGGCATTTTCATTTTCCGCAATTGCTGAATCAGCCACCATTATTTTTCCGCGACTAGCATAAGCAAAACTGTCACTAAAAAAACCACGCTTCTCCTCTGTGAAATAATAACCCTTATTGAAAATTATCTGTTCCTCTTCTGTATTTATTTGTGTGTAGGTAAAGAAGGTGGCCTTCTTGATATCTGATTGATACTTTAATGTGTCGGTTTGTATGGTATAATCTGGAGTTTGAAGTATTACATCTTTTCTGAAGTATAATTCCTTAATATTGGGATTGTAAATACCATATCTACTTCTCAAATAAGTATTGCCATCTTTAATATCTGCTCCCTGATTATAGGAACCAATTTTTGACTCGGTTTGATAAATTAATACAGGGGCCTTTATAGTTAATGAATTGTCTCTGAGTAACACATCCCCCGAAACAATAGCCAAATTTGATTCGCTACTAAAATTTAACCTCTCACCTGTTACAATAGCACCTTGTGGATTTATTATTCGAACATTTCCAGTTCCATTAAGAACCTGGTTTACAGGATCATATTCGGCTTGGTTGCAATAAACTTTTGATCCACGTTGTTCAAATTGTACATTGCCAGTTAGGAGTTGTCCTTTGTTGCCATTTATAATTATAGACTTCATGCGTTTGGCCTTTAGGTTGATAGCTTGGGCCGATAAATGCGCATTTCCTCCGAATAAGAAGCCTGCAAAAAGCAGAAAATGTAGTACTTTGTATTTCTTTGTTGGTAGAATCAAACGAATCTGCAATTTAATGCGAAGTTACTTAGAAGAATCGGACAATCGTCAAGGCTGGTGCTTAAACCGACAATCGGTGGTAGTTGGAATTAGTGGCGGTAGAGATTCTATGGCTTTATTACACTTACTAAACTCCTATGCAGAAAGAGTAATAGCCGTTCATGTTAATTATGGTTTAAGAGGTAAAGATTCAATGGAGGATGAGGAGTATTGTATTGAATTTTGTAAAACTATAAACGTTGAATTAGTTGTTCATCGAGATTTTAGCATTAGTCAGTCAAACAAAAATGTTCAGTCTGCAGCTCGCGATATTCGATATGAAATTTTTGAGACGGTCCGTATGGAAAAAGGTGCAAAATGGATTGCAACTGCACACCACGCACAGGATAACTTAGAACACTTTTTTTTATACTTATTAAGAGACAATTTCCAAGGAGCGTTTGAGGGAATTCCAATCGAAAATGAGTCGATTATTAGACCCATACTCTATACTCCCTCTGAAATAATAGAATCTTATATTTCTGAAAATCTAATTGAATTTCGAACCGATAAATCCAATTTCAAGTTAGATTACTTACGCAATAAAATTCGCCATTGGATTATTCCTAGTTTAAAAGAAGAATTGCCTTCAATAGATTTAGAATTTTGTGATATTTCAACTCTAACAATGGAGTCGAAAAATAACCTATTAAAAGAGTTTAATAATGATTTCGACACTAAAAAATTAGATAGGTATTTTTTGGAATTTAGTTTCAATAAAATTCAGAAATATCGACCCATCATTAATCAGTTATTATTCAAAATTGGGTTTTCAAGAGATAACATTGAAAAGGCGCTCTCCTTCAATTCTAAAACGGGTTCGTTATGGATGACAGACCAATTTAAAATTGTAAAAAGTCAGCAAAATACAATTCTTATTTATCGGAACTTCGAACCGCATGTTAAAACTCTAAAATTGGATGAAATTTCATCAGAATTATTGGGTTTCAATATAGAATTTTCGGCAAAAATAGATTCAAATTGGATTTTGAGAAAAGTAGATTTAGGTGATCGGTTTAAATTTTACGGGTCGAGATTTCAAAAGAAGATAAGTGATATTTTTACTGATAAAAAGGTAAATCATTTTTACCGCGAAAGAAGTTGGATTCTAAATAATGGAAAAAATGATTTAGCATTAATTTTTCCCGAAGGTGTTTGGCTTTCAGCCTGGGCAGATAGAAATCTTGATGCTGAAATTCAATTACTCACCTGTTAATTTAAAGGAGTATTGATTATTTATTACATTTGTTTAATATGAAAGCGGTAATTCCAGTAGCAGGTATCGGTAGCCGTTTGAAGCCCCATACTCAAACACAACCTAAATCGCTAATTCCTATTGCGGGAAAGCCAATTTTAGGTCATATTATGGATAATCTTGTCGCTTCTGGTGTTCGAGATTTTGTTTTTGTTATTGGATATTTGGGGGATAGAATTGAGCAATACTTGACCGAGAAATATGGTCAATATCAATTAGAATTTGTAATTCAAACTGTTGGAAAGGGAATTGGCCATGCAATTTGGTTAGCTCGAGATTTTTTTGATGTAGGAGAACCTTTATTCATTGTTTTAGGCGATACTGTATTTGAAGCAAACCTTGAGGATTTGTATAATAAAGGTAATAGTAGTTTAGGGGTTAAAAAAGTTGAGGATCCCCGATTATTTGGGGTGGCGGAACTTGATGAGGATGGAAAAATTTCTAAATTAGTGGAAAAGCCCAAAATTCCTCATTCCAACCTAGCACTTGTGGGCTTGTATTTTATCAAAGAGACCCAACTATTGATTAATTGTTTAGATAACTTAATTCAAAATGGGAATAAAAATGAAAAAGAGTTTCATTTGACTGACGCATTGCAATGTATGATCAATGAAGGCGTTAGCATGGAAACCTTTGTAGTTGATTCTTGGTTTGATTGTGGAAGAAAAGATATAATATTACAAACGAATAAAAATTTGCTTACTCATATTGATAAGCAAAATCATAAGCGTTGGACAGAGAAGGGGAATATAATAGTTCCTCCGGTTTATATTTCTGAAACAGCACAGATTGAAAATAGTGTAATTGGACCTGATGTTAGTATCGGAGATGATGCTTTAATAAAACGATCAATAATAAAAAACTCTATAATAGGAATGGGCGCTCAATTAACAAGTGTAATAATTGAGAATTCTTTAATAGGGAGTGATGCACATTTACAAGGTGCCGTGCAGCATTTAAATATTGGAGACAGTGCAGAAATTAAGTTATAAAAGTTGAATTTTACCCTTGATTATATATCTGAATTAAGCAATTGCAATTTTCATAAAGGAACTGATTTTAAAAGCGATGGTTCCATAAAGCAAATTGCTTTTGATACTAGAAAAATCACGTCGGAAAAGGCTTTGTTTATTTGCCTTAAAACCGAAAAGGGAAATGGACATGATCATGTTTCTAAGGCATATGATTTAGGTGTAAGGATTTTTTTAATCTCAGAAGAGATAAAAATAAATCAAACTGATATTTGCGTTTTTCATTGTGACAATACACTGTCTACAATACAGAAAATGGCAGCAAATCATAGGGAGAAATTTCATTTACCTGTAATTGGAATTACGGGAAGCAATGGGAAAACTGTGGTTAAGGAATGGTTGCATCATTTATTAGCGGATGATTTTAATATTATTAGGAGTCCAAGAAGTTATAATAGCCAATTGGGTGTTGCTCTGTCTATTCTAAACATCCAGAAGAAGCATCAACTGGCAATTATCGAGGCGGGAATTTCCCAAAAAGGAGATATGCAAAAGTTGGAGCGAATTATTAAACCTAATCTCACTGTAATAACTCATATAGGTAGTGCTCATGATTTGGGATTTGCTAATAGTGAGGAAAAGATAGGAGAGAAACTATATTTATCTAAAGAGGCGGATGTTCTAGTTGCTGAAAAAAATAGTTTACTATTCAATAATGAGGTTGCTTTAATTAAGCAGAATCAGCCATTGCAGAAATGGGTGAGTTGGAGCAAAGATCCAAATGTTAAATCTTCATTTACTCTTTTAGAAACAAATAAAATTCAAGATGGTACCCAATTAAAAGTAGGATATAGATCTTCGGAAATCAATTTTGAAATTTCATTTCAAGATACTGCTTCAATACAAAATGCAATGACATGTTTGTGTGTGCTTTTTGCTATGGAGCGTTTAGATGAAATCACTCTAGAAAAGTTTAAAACATTACCCACTATTGGAAACCGGCTCATTCTAGAAAATGGTAGTAATGGTAATTTGTTACTAAATGACACATATTCTCATGATATAGAAAGTCTGAAAATTGCTTTTGAGGTTTTGAATCAAAAAAGTGAGTTAGATATATATCCGATTATTTCCGAATTTGACCAAGTTGATGATGCTTGGGCAGGAAATGAACTAAAGGAAATACTTAAAAAGTATAAAGTTGCATCGGGTATTTGGATTGGAAAAATACCCAAAACAGTAAACTTAGGTTCAGATTGGCAATGTTTTAATGATCCTGAAGAATGTCTGCTTTCAGATAAATTTAATACCATTTTTAATAAAGCAATACTTATAAAAGGATCTAGAAAATATAAGATGGAACGAATTGTGGAAAGATTAAAATTACAACAGCATCAGACCTACATGGAAATAAACCTTGACGCGTTGCGACATAATTTCCAATTTTTTAGAAATCACATTGATTCCGATACCAAACTTATGGTGATGATTAAAGCTTTTGGTTATGGTAGTGGAGGAAGTCAGATAGCAAGAGAGTTAGAAATATTAGGAGTTGATTATTTAGGGGTTGCCTATGCAGATGAAGGTGTTGTAGCGCGTAAAGCAGGGGTTAAAAAACCCATTATGGTCATGAATACTGATGCTTATACACTGCAGCATTTAACAGAATATTCGCTCGAGCCAGTGGTATACAACAGCCGAAGTTTAAATGAATTTATTTCCTGGAATGAACCCGTAAATATTCATCTAGAGATAGAATCTGGAATGCATAGGTTAGGTTTCGAGGAAGTTGAATTGTTGGAGGCATTACGATCATTACCAAAGCACATAAAAGTAATTTCAATGTTTACTCATCTTTCGGTTGCCGAGGATGTTGACAAAGATGATTTTACTTATGAACAAGGAAATAGGTTGTTTAACTTGGCCCAAAAAATTGAAGAAACACTTGGTTATTCAGTAATAAAGCATATTGCAAATAGTGCAGGAATATTAAGGTTTACTAATTTACATGCAGACATGGTTCGATTAGGATTGGGCTTATATGGAATAAATCCGAATGGAGTTGACGACAAACGGCTAATTCCAATCTCTAGTTTATTTTCTAAAATTACTCAAATCCATTGGGTTGAGGCTGGAGAAGGTATAGGGTATGGTTTAAATGATGCTTCAACTCAAAGACGAAAAATTGCCACTATTGCAATTGGCTATGCAGATGGTTTATTTAGAAACCTTGGAAAACAAAATGGTGGAGTCTTGATTAATGGGAATTATGCCAAATTTGTTGGAAATATTTGCATGGATATGTCTATGATTGATGTTACTGATATCGATTGTAAAGAAGGAGATTTAGTTGAGGTATTTGGTCAAAATGCTTCAATAAATAAAATGGCCCAGCAAGCTGGGACCATTTCTTATGAAGTGTTAACTCGTATTTCGCAAAGGGTACCCAGAATTTATTCTGGGGAGATGTAATTATTTTTTTATCAAACTATTGAATGGGTTTCTAAGATTTTGATATTCCATTAAATCTACTTTCAACGAACCCACGTGAATGTCTGTTTGAATCCTTACAGGGATATGATTTTTATCGTTAGTCACCCAAACAGTCATGGCATCTTCATCTTTGAAAACACGATCTACAACTAATTGAGGCTTTAATTTTATGCACTTGATTTTACCTACGTCAGTTTTAAGAGTTTCTTCACCAGCATACGTTACACTTAGGTTGTGTATCTTATTATCAAGATAAATATCTAATGGAAATTTGTCTCCTACTTTCTTGTTGTTATAGTCCCAATTTCTTAGATAATAAATTGCAGCAGCAATATCCATTGTTTTGTCGGTAATATCAATTTTTCCTTCTTTATTCTTTAGCCATTTATCCTTGTAGTTATAAATTGCTACATCCTGGTTAAAGTAATCATCTTCCCTAACTGTTTTGGCATATCTCAAAGGGGTAAAACTCTTGGCATCAACCCAGCTTTCAAATTTGTCACGAACATTAAATAACCAACTAAAACTTTTTACAGTGGAGCCTTCGATTTTTAGATTGTAAGCCTCTTGGTTATTGATTTTTATGGGTTTAGATACGCTCATCTTAACTACCGCAGCATTCACAAATCCATAATGTATTCTGTACTTTAATAACTCATCCGATTTAAAAGCATTATTTTCTGCTTTCATTCCAAATTCTTGAAATTCAGTTGGGCTGTTAAATGCTAACCAACTTATACTTCCTATTAGAATTGCAAGGTTGAATAATATCTTTTTCATTTTGTTTAAGATTTGGTTGTTTGTATTAATAGACACCAAATTTGTGGACTATCCCCTAAAATAACGCAGAATAAAGATAAAATCAATTCCTACATTTGCTATAAAGTATGGATAAAGCGCTAACGTCATATTCAAAAGGGAGTGGTTGTGGTTGTAAAATACAGCCTGCTGTTTTAGAGAAATTATTGGATGGATTGAGACTAGAAAACAATTCATCACCGAGCATGTTGTTGGCAAATTCTATGAATGAAGATTGCGCTGCTTTGGAATTACCGAGTGGAGAAATTTTACTTCAGACTTTAGATTTTTTTACCCCAATGGTTAATGATGCGGGTGTTTTTGGAAAGGCGGCAGCGGCAAATGCTTTGAGTGATATTTATGCCATGGGAGGGATTCCTTTGATGGCAAATTCAATTTTTGGTTGGCCTATTGATAAAATTAGTTTAGAAATTGCAAAAGACGTTTTAAAGGGAGGAATTGATGTATGTGATTCTTTGAATGTACCATTATCTGGTGGGCACAGTATTGATAGTCAAGATCCAATCTATGGTTTAAGTGTAACAGGAATAGTAAATAAAGAGAACTTGAAGACTAACTCAGGTGCAAAACCAGGCGATCTTATAATTCTAACTAAAGAACTAGGAATTGGTATGATGGCTGCCGCACATAAACGCGGTGTTAGTAATTCAAATCAGGATAAAAAGTTATTTGAATTGTTGACTTCGGTTAATAGTTTGGGGGCAGACTTAGGTAAGGAGAAATCAGTTTCCTCTATGACCGATATAACGGGTTTCGGACTTTTAGGTCACTTGATGGAAATATGCAATGCCTCAGGAGTTTCTGCGGTTTTAGATTGGAAAAAGATTCCTCATGCAATAGAGGCTGTGGAGTTAGCAAGAACCTTTGTATTGCCTGATAATGCAATGAGAAATTGGAATAGTTATGAAACAAATGCGGTTATCGAAAATAGCGATGCATTTGCTTGGGTAGTTGATCCTCAAACTAATGGTGGATTATTATTGACAGTTGATCCCAGTCAAATAGAACATGTTCTAAATATTTGCAGAATCAAGAATCCTGAATCAGCAGTAATTGGAGAGGTACATGACTCTATCCAAGTCAATAAAAAAGTAATTATAAATTAAATTAGTCCTTGTAGAGTACAGACCTGCACGCTTTAACAATACGCTCAACACTTGGAAGATAAGCATCTACAAATGTAGAAGCGTAAGGCAAAGTAGTATCCATTGAGGTTACCCTGTGTACTGGTGCATCTAGATAATCAAAAGCACGACGCTGAACCATGTGGCTTAATTCAGAACTTATCGATGCAAGTGGCCAAGCTTCCTCAACAACGATCAATCGATTAGTCTTTTTCACACTATTAATAATGGTGTCGTAGTCTATAGGTCTTACAGTTCGAAGATCTATTAGCTCTGCATCTATTCCTTCTTTTTCTAATTCTGCAAGGGCATCATGACACCGTAGCATCATTTTTCCAAACGATACTATTGTAACGTTAGATCCTTCTTTTACAACATCAGCAACTCCAATGGGAATAGTATACTCTCCTTCTGGAACCATTCCTTTGAAACCATACATTTGCTCACTTTCCATGAAAATTACTGGATTCTCATCGCGAATTGAAGTTTTTAACAATCCTTTAGCATCTGCAGGGTTACTAGGAACAACAACCTTTAATCCAGGAGTATTTGCATACCAATTTTCAAAGTTTTGAGAGTGTTGCTGCGCTAATTGACCGGCACTACCCGTAGGACCACGAAATACCATTGGGCAAGTGAATTGTCCGTCGCTCATGGAATTCATTTTTGCGGCAGAGTTAATTACTTGGTCTATAGCAACTAATGAAAAGTTAAAAGTCATGAATTCACAAATAGGTCTTAAACCGTTCATTGCAGCACCTACTGCTATTCCGGCAAAACCAAGTTCAGCAATTGGAGTATCAATAACTCGCTTCTCGCCAAATTCATCTAACATTCCTTGGCTTACCTTATATGCTCCATTATATTCAGCTACTTCTTCACCCAATAAAAATACACGCTCATCAGCACGCATTTCTTCAGACATTGCTTCTCTTAATGCTTCGCGAAATTGAAGTTCTTTCATGATTCTTTAAATGAAAAGCAAAAATAAGCAAATGATAATAAAACAGAAGATTTCAATTGCTTTTTAAGCATGTAATCTTTTAGACAAAATACTTTTTATGTGTTGAAATAATTGTCGGGGTCCGAGTTTTCTCCAAGTAATATCGTCTAAATCCCCACCGAAATTGATATAATAGTCAATGCCAGAACTTTTGAACTCTTGTAGTACATGATCTCTAAAATTGATAAACGCAACCCATCCTTCCTCAACTTCTTGAAACCATTCTTCATAGTAACTGTCGTCAGAAGCATGAAAATTCATAACATTCTCGCCGATGATGATGAATTTTTGAATTCCATTATCTAATAGAATTTCTAATACTTCTCGTTTAAATTGCATAATGTCATTGTAAAGAGCATCGTTCCACTCACCGATTAGTTCCATCACTACAAACCCATCCTGGTAATCGGCAAATATTATTTTAGTGTATAAAGTATTACTTCCAAAATAATCCCATTGAGGATGAATTAAATAATTGTAAACGGTTTGTTCAAAATAGAACTCACTATATGTTCGGCCATAAAATGGTGAAAATTCATCCTCAGATGCATTGTACTGATGAATCCAGCCAAAGTGTGGTTCTAAATAATGCACGATGCAAAGATACCTTGAAATACGCTACCTTCGTAAAGTTGTGGCTCGAACTTTTCTAAAAAATTTCTTTTGGCTTCAGGCGTTAAATTGGTTGATAAAACCAATATGGATTTTATGGATTGAAAGAACAGTTCAAGTTCAATTAGGAAATGAATGGTATGGTCAATATTTCGTTCATTTTAATTTAGGTTTACTCTTTGCGGTTTTGTTAGATGCAGGATTAAATTCATACATCTCTAAAGAAGTTGCTGCACATGGTAGATTCATTCATTTTAAAAGGATTTTAAAACTGCGATTAGGGCTAGGCAGTTTGTATGTGTTTGCGGTTGCTCTTTTCTCTTGGTTGCAAAATTTAGATGGTTTGTTGATTTTTTGGGTTATTGTAAACCAAGTTTTAGCTTCTATTACCTTATTTATTCGTTCCGTTTTACAGGGTAAACATGAGTTTTTTAAGGATAGTGTTTTAAGTGTAACCGATAGATTGGTTGCTATTGTTTTTTGCTCATATTGGTTATTTAATGCCTCTGATTTTTTTGGATTTGAAGGAATAATTTATTTTTTATTATCGCAACTCGCGGGATATATTGCTGCAATTTTATTGGGTTTGGTATTCCTTTTTCCCAAGTATGACAGATCATTAAAAAATGAAGTTACGCCAATTGAAACTCAGAAATTAGAGTTGAAACCATGGCTCAAACAAGTAGGTTGGTTTGTATTAATGGCACTTTTTATGAGCTTTTTTACCCGGTTTGATGCTTTGTTAATACGATCTTTTTCTCCCGAAATGAACTTCTATTTGGGTCAAGAACCTGGTTTTTTCCAGGCAGGAATTTATGCTCAAGGGTACCGATTATTGGATGCGGCTTTGATTTTTAGTTTGCTCATGAGTACACAATTGCTTCCGATGTTTACAAAAAAGATTACCCAAAATGAAAATACGAATGAACTTCTATGGGGTGTATTCCGATTGGTTTTATTGGTAGGGCTTTCTGTACTTTTATTCTCAATTACCCACGGAAAGCAAATACTATTTCAGATGTATGGTTCTAAATGGTCGGGTGTCGTAGGTCTTGGAGCATTTTCTTATCAGGTTTATATTTTATTAATGGTTTCATTTATCCCGATGGCTTTGATTCATATTTTTGGTACTTATGTAACTGCCGAGGGTAAGTTGAAATTTTTAACTGTAAGCGCTTTAATTGCTTTAGTTTTTAATATCGGATTGAATCTCATTTTTATTCCTAAATACGGGGCATTAGGTGCAGCTTTTTCAAGTATTTTAACCCAATTTTTATTTCTAGCTTTTTGTATATCAAAAACTATAAAGAGTGATTTTTTCGTTTGGAAGAAAGATTATAGTATTAAACTATTTGCTATCCTGTTAGGATTTATACTCTTTAGCGCACCATTAATAGTAAAAACATACGTTTTACTTTACATCCCAGAAACATACAATGGTGAACTACTCAATCCCCAATTTATGATTAATTCCATATTTATTATTGCTTTAGCAGGAACCCTGTATTGGGTGGAAATCAAGCGATTAGTATTGAAAAAATAATAGAAATGTGAAATTTAATCAGGCATGCAGAGGGTAACCTTCGCTAAGACTTTTTACATCATTTCTAATCTCTTTGAGAATTGAGTTATTCTCTGTATTAGTTAGAGCTCTATCAATTAAATCAGCCACTATTTGCATTTCGTTTTCTTTAAATCCTCTTGTGGTTAGAGCCGGTGTACCAAGCCTTATACCACTGGTTACAAACGGACTTCTTTCCTCAAAAGGCACTGTGTTTTTATTAATCGTTATATGACATTTTCCAAGGGTTTCTTCGGCAAGCTTACCAGTAAGGTGAGCATTCTTACTGCGTAAATCAATTAACATTAAATGGTTATCAGTTCCACCAGAAATAATTGAATAACCTCTATCTGTCATTTCATTTGCAAGTACTTGGGCATTAGTAATAACTTGTTTTCCGTAATCTTTAAATTCAGGAGATAAGGCCTCTCCAAATGCGACTGCTTTTGCAGCGATTATGTGTTCTAGTGGACCTCCTTGAGTTCCAGGAAAAACGGCTCCATCCAGGAGAGCACTCATTTTCTTTAAGTCTCCCTTTGGAGTTTTGATACCAAACGGATTTTCGAAATCTTCACCCATCATAATTATTCCTCCTCTAGGTCCTCTTAGAGTTTTATGAGTTGTTGAGGTAACTATATGGCAATGTTTCAGTGGGTCATTCAATAATCCTTTTGCAATTAGCCCTGATGGATGGGAAATATCGGCTAACACCAAAGCCCCGACTTCATCTGCTACTCTTCTAATTCGCTCATAGTTCCAATCTCTTGAATAGCTACTTGCTCCACAAATTATAAGTTTTGGTCTCTTTGATCTTGCCGTTTCTTCAAGGGTTTCATAATCAATTAAACCTGTATCTTGTTTCACTCCGTAGAAATGAGGTTTGTATAGCTTCCCCGAAAAGTTTACGGGTGAACCGTGTGTAAGATGTCCACCGTGGCTTAAATCGAAACCAAGAATAGAATCACCACTGTTTAATACGCCGAGCATAACTGCTGCATTAGCTTGAGCTCCAGAATGAGGTTGTACATTAGCCCATTCTGCACCGAACAACGCTTTCAATCTGTCGATCGCAAGTTGTTCAATTTGATCGACTACTTCACAACCTCCGTAATATCGTTTTCCAGGCAATCCTTCTGCATATTTGTTTGTAAGAATACTGCCCATTGCTCTCATCACTTGATCGCTTGCGTAGTTTTCACTAGCAATTAATTCGAATCCATTGGTTTGACGTGTTAATTCGGAATCAATTAACACAAAAATAGCCTTATCGTTAACCATCATAATTTACGCAATTTTAATACAAATATGGGGTTTTGCCCATTTACTACATGTTTACAAATAAAAATTGAAGATTTTTAAGGAAAAACATAGAAATTCGCTTCTTAGAAATTATGGTAATTAATAAGGATTACATCAAACAAATAGGAATCTTTTTAGGATTTGTTTTAGGATTTTGGTTATTGTCTATGTGGTTTTTTCAACCCGCATTAGACGGAATGGTAATAAAACAGGGTGATATGCAGCAAGTGCGCATGATGACTTCTTCAACCGATACAATAAAGGCCAAAACCGGCACTATTCCAGGCTGGAACGATCGATTGTTTTCAGGAATGCCAAGCAATTTAATTAGTGGAATTGAGTCTGGTAACTTACTGCATAAGTCTCGGGTTGTTCGATTATTTGGGTTTGTAGTTCATCCATTTGATATGTTATTCATGGCAATGCTTTCCATGTTTATAATGTTGAGAGTTGTAAGGGTTAATTACTTGCTCAGCGCAGCAGGCAGTATTGCTTATGCGTTTATGGCATTTAATATATCAAGTATAGAGGCTGGGCATATTACAAAGGTTAACGCTATGGCTATGATGCCTGCTGTAGTTGCTGGGTTATATTCGCTTTCTCGGGGTAAGCTTTTGCAGGGGGCCGTTCTTACAACTGTATTTTTTAGTCAGCTGGTTTCATTCTTTCACTACCAAATTGCATACTACATGGGCATAGTTGTAGGTGTTTTTGTTGTTGTAGAAGTCTTTAAAGCGTTTAAAGAAAAATCATGGAAACCTTTTGCCATACAAACTGGTGTTATGGTAGGTTCAATGCTAATTGCATTAGCTCCAAGTACTTCAAAGTTGTACGATACTATGGTTTATTCGAAGCAATCAATGAGGGGAGGTTCTGAGGTGAAGAGTGAACAACCAAAAGATGGGCCAAATATGGTTTCTAAAGGCGGCTTAGATATAAACTATGCCTTTAGTTGGAGTTATGGTATAAGTGAATCTTTTACATTATTTGTCCCACGCTTTAAAGGAGGAAGTTCCAACGAGCCAATGCCGGATAATCAGTATGGAATAGAATATTTACAGGGTGCATATTTTGGAGATATGCCTTTTACCAGTGGACCAGTATATGTAGGAGCCGTATTGCTCTTTTTATTTATTCTTTCTGTAGTTTATGCTTTTTGGAAACGAAAAAACATGCCGGACGATTCAAAAGCAAAAAAATTCTTTTATATCGCAGTTTTTGCATTAGCAACTTTCCTTGTTTCATTGTTCCTTGCATGGGGGAAAAACTTTAGTTCATTGAACAATTTCTTATTTGAGACACTGCCTTACTATAATAAGTTCAGAACACCCATGATGACGCTGTCTATTGCTCAATTAATAGTGCCGATTTTTGGTATTTATGGTGCATATGTTTTGATTACTGATAAATTATCTGATGAGAATATTAAAAAGTGGATTAAAACAGCGCTGATTTCAACTGGAGTTATACTGGGAGTGACTCTTTTGGTTGCAAATAATCAAACTTTTAGTTCACCTGTTGATTCAAGAATACTAGCACAAGAAGGTGGACAATCTCAACTTTCTGCAATTAAAGAATTGCGTGCGGATATAATGTGGGGAGATATTTGGAGAACGGTAATATTTGTTCTGTTCACATTGGCAATTGTGTATGGCGCAATTAAGCGTCAATTGAATCAAAATATTGCATCAATTGGCATATTAATACTGGTTGTTATCGATATGTTTGGTGTAGCAAATCGTTACATTAGTGAAGAAAACTGGCAGGAGAAAGAGCAAGAATATGCAATTCTTCCCTCAAGGTTGGACGAAGCTATTTTGGCAACCAATAAAGACAATGCTCGGGTTTACGATCTTCGAAGAGATCCCTTTAATGATAATACCCCAGCACCATTCCACAGAAATATTGGTGGGTATCATCCAGCAAAATTGAGTAGATATCAGGATATTATAAGCTATTGCATTACTAAAAATGGTCAAGCCTTTAAAACAGAAGACATTATATATAACAACGCATTAGATATGCTCAACTGCCGTTATATACTGGCTCCGGCTAGGCAAAAAGGCCAAACGGATACTTATATTCCGAGGGAGACAGCATTGGGTGCTGCTTGGTATGTTGATTCAGTTTTTGAGGGTGGAAATTCAGCAGATGTTTTAGCTAAAATAAATTCAATAAATATTTCAAATTCTGTGGTTGTTGAATCTGCAGAAGGAAACAAGCCAGGTAAATTGGTTTATGATGTAGACAGTAATGCTGCTGTAGAAATGGTAAAGTATAATACAGATAGCATTACTTACAGTTGTAATTCCACTTATGACGGTCTGGTTGCTTTCTCAGAATTATATTACAAAGAAAAGACCGGAGAATGGAGAGTATTTATTGATGGAAAGCCAGCTACACCTTTAAGAGTTAATTACATCTTGAGGGCTGTTGAAGTTCCTACAGGTAAACATACCGTTGTTTGGAAATATAATAGAACAGACTATTCCGGATTGAGAACTCTGGAAATGGGTTCATCAGTTATAATTTTAGGTGGATTATTACTATTTGTATTGTTGCCTTTAAGACAAAAAAGAGAAGAAGAATAAATGCTTCTTTCGGTTATTACAATCAACTATAACAATTTCGCTGGACTAAAGCGGACACTTGCATCAATTCCTGCAATAGAGACAGACTTATGGGAATGGATTGTGATCGACGGTGGAAGTAGTGACCGAAGTGTTGAATACTTAAAGGATTATCAGGGTAAGTTAGATGTATCCATAATTGAGCCAGATGATGGTCTGTATGATGCAATGAATAAGGGATTTTCAAAGTCAAAAGGGAAGTTTATTTGGTTCCTCAATTCTGGAGATATTTTGTATGACCAATCTACTTTTAATATCATACTGGATTCAATAAAATTAAACAAGGTTGATTTTATTTATGGGGATGCTCAATACATAAATGCTGAAAACAAACCTCTAGGATTAATGAGTAAAGTAAAACCTCAAAAATTTCCAGAAAAACTGAATAAGAGCAGTTTTCGTTTTGGTATGAGTGTTTGTCATCAAAGTATGATTGTGAGAAGAGAACTCTGTAGTCTATACTCTATGGATTATCGCTATGCTTCTGATATAGATTGGACTCTATATATTTTGGAGAAAAAACCGATAACATTAAATCTGAATTGTGTCATTGCCGGTTTTGAAGAAGGGGGAACAAGTACACAGTCAATCCGTTTGGCGATGAGAGAACGTTTTAACATATTTGTAAATCATTTCGGGTGGATTAATACATTGTGGTATCATTTATGGATAGTTGTCCGGAGAATTGGATTGAAGTTGAAATCAAAATAAAGAATAATTTTAATATATGAAGCATTTATTTGTACTGGCCATAGGGCTTTTAGCTAGTTTGGAGCTTTCTGCTCAAAGTAAACCAGACATTGATTGGTATCACACTAAACCCAAAAAAAGTAATATGGGTATTTCATTAGATAAAGCATATTCCTCAGAATTTGCAAAACTTCCTTCGAAGACAATAGTTGTTGCCGTTATTGACGGTGGTACTGATACCAAACACGAAGACCTAATAAATGTTTTGTGGACAAATAAAGGTGAATTCCCTAATAATGGGTTAGACGATGATCATAATGGTTATGTAGATGATATTCATGGATGGAACTTTATTGGCGGACCAAATGGAGAAAATGTTGGTCCGGACAATATGGAAAAGGTTAGGGTATTTGCGAAACTACGAGATAAATATGAAGGTCAAGATGTTTCTGAGGATGTAGCTAACTCCTTAGAATATAAGCAATACGAACTTTTAAAAGAAGAAATTCCTTCAGAAAGAGAAAAATATCTTAGTCTTTACGACCGCATGAATAGACTATTAACTGGAATGCAAAAAATACAAAAGTCCATTGGAGTAAACCCTACCAAAGAAGAGATACAGTCTTTTGGAAAGGCTCAAATTGAATCGGAACAAAAAGAGGGTGCAATTGCTATGATGACTGCCAGATTAATGGAAATGCAAAATCTTAGTTTTAGTGACTTAATGTCTGAACTTAAGGATCAAGTAAAAGCTATGGATGCTAGAGCAAATTATCATTATAACCCCGACATGGATACGCGTAAAATCATTCAAGATAATTATTCAAATTCTTCGGAAAGATATTACGGTAATAATGATGTAATTGGTCCTGATGCAGGTCATGGAACCCACGTAGCAGGAATTATTGGAGCCTCTAGAGGAAACAGTATTGGACTTGATGGTGTGGCCGATAATGTTCAAATAATGGTTGTAAGAGTTGTTCCAGATGGAGATGAGCGTGATAAAGATGTTGCAAATGGTATTCGTTATGCTGTTGACAATGGAGCAAAAATCATTAATATGAGTTTCGGTAAAGGTTTCAAATGGGATAAAAATATTGTAGATAGCGCTGTAGCCTATGCCGAATCAAAAAATGTATTATTAGTTCATGCTGCTGGAAATAATGGCCAGAATAATGACAATACTCCTAACTACCCAAACGATACATTATGGGGAGGTAAGAAGTTTGCTGAAAACTGGATAGAAATTGGAGCTAGTGAAAGAAAATGTAAACATTTGGCAACTTCTTTTTCGAATTATGGACAAAACAATGTAGATCTTTTTGCTCCCGGAAGAGATATTTACAGTTCAATTCCAAATAATGAATATGCATATTTTAACGGAACAAGTATGGCGGCACCGGTGGTATCGGGAGTTGCGGCATTAGTGTGGAGTAGATACCCTTCTTTAACTGCAGTTCAGTTGAAATATGTATTAATGAATTCTAGCAAGAAGATTAAGGGCAAGGTGGTTTTACCAGGTTCTGAAGACAATAAAGAGAAGGTTAAATTTTCTGAAATTTGTCGTTCAAGTGGTTTGGTTAATGCTTACGAAGCTTTAAAATTAGCTTCTAAAGTTACCAGTACTAAATAATTTTCTGTATTTCAGAATAAAATCGAGACATAGGAAAACCCATTACATTGTAGAAGCAACCTTCAATTCGAGTTACGCCTACAAGTCCCATCCAGTCTTGAATACCATAACTGCCAGCCTTATCAAAAGGTTGGCAGTTTTTTATATATGAATTAATTTCATCTAGGCTTATATCTCTAAATTTCACTTTGGTTGTTTCATGGAACACATGAATATTATTCTCTGTACGAATACATACACCGGTATGAACCTTATGATTTTTACCGCTTAATTTTAATAACATTGAACGCGCTTCAATCTCATTTGCAGGCTTATTGAGAATTTCATTTTCAATATCAACAACTGTGTCTGCCGTTATTAAAATTTCACCTTTTAATAATGTACTATGGCCTAGAGATTTCTTTTCAGCTAAGAATTCTGAAATTTCTGATGGAGTTAGTTTTTGATCAAATTCTTCATCAACATCAATATTTACAATATCAAAAAGTATTCCTGTATTCTGAAAAATTTCGTGTCTTCTGGGCGATTTTGTAGCGAGTAAAATTTTTGGAAGTTCCATCTGATGCAAAGGTATTATATTTTTGTAGGGCGAAATTTATGTATAGACCAACATTTGTAAAACGATTATTCAGTTACGTATGGCCAATTACTATTGAACGAAGGAAGGGGATGGCGGGGCATGTTTTAGAAGTAACAATATACCAAGGCAAGGTTATGTTGGATTCTGAAAAGGTTAACTATTCATTTGGATCACTACATAAGGTAATGCGTGGAGTAATTTTAAACCTTAAGAGTAAAAAATATCCACTAGATAATGTTTTGATATTAGGTTATGGAGGTGGTAGTGCAGCAGAAATAATTCATAACGAAGTAAATTCGGATGCACAAATAATTGGAGTGGATATGGATAAAAGTGTGCTGGATATTGCTCAACAATATTTTTATACAAAAAAAGTACAATTGTTGGAATCAAAAGCAGAGGAATATTTGGAGTTAGCAAAGAAAAATCGATCTAGTTATAATACTATAATCATAGATTTATTCATCGATAATAAAATCCCCGAATTTTCAGATAGGTTTTGGGAACTCGTCAGTGAATTAATTACTTCTGATGGAATTGCCTTTATTAATACAATGCTCGAGGAATCTGATTTCTGTATACTTGGAGACCAAATAAAATCTTTTGGTTTTCACATTCAATCATGGAATGAAATAAAGGAAAATCGTGTTTGGATGTTTAAAAAGTAATTGATTATTGAAAGTTTGGAGCAACAATTAACTCTTTTGTTCCATGGCCGTAATCATAGAACCCTCTTCCTGATTTAACACCTAAATCGCCAGACGTTACCATATTCACTAGCAAAGGACAAGGAGCGTATTTAGTATTCCCTAAACCATCGTAAAGTACATTTAATATGGCTAGGCACACGTCTAAACCAATAAAGTCTGCAAGTTGTAATGGACCCATTGGATGAGCCATTCCGAGTTTCATGATGGTGTCTATTTCGGTAACTCCAGCAACGCCTTCATGTAAAGAGATAATGGCTTCGTTGATCATAGGCATTAAGATTCTATTGGCTATAAATCCAGGATAGTCTTGGGTTAATGCTGGTATTTTTCCAAGCTTTTTTGAAAGTTCCATAATATCAGCAGTAACCTGCTTATCTGTTTTGAAACCTTCAATAACCTCTACCAACTTCATTACTGGTACTGGATTCATAAAGTGCATACCAATCACCTTCTCTGGACGTGATGTTACGCTTGCAATTTTTGTAATTGATATAGACGATGTGTTACTTGCTAAAACACAATTTTTTGGTGCAAATTCATCTATATTCCTGAAAAGCTGTAATTTAATTTCTACGTTTTCAGTGGCTGCTTCAACCACCAAATCGGCGGATAAAACTCCACTTTTTAAGTCAGTAGTAGTCTGAATATTTGCTAAAGCCTGATCTTTTTGTTCTGCAGTTATTTTTTCCTTTGCAATCATTCGATCCATATTTTTTGTAATAGTGGCGATTGCTTTTTCTAGCATTTCTTGTTTGATATCTATTAGTGTTACAGAATAACCACTTTGAGCAAAAACATGCGCGATTCCATTGCCCATGGTCCCGCCTCCAATAACTGCTACATTTTTCATGCTGCAAAAATAGGATAAGTTTTCCGGAACAAAGACTTTAAGATTTATGTTGACAAATCCTTCGTTTTGTATTATTTTTGCACCCCATTTTAGGGTCAGTCTTGCCATATGAAATTATCCCAGTTTAAGTTTGAACTACCTTCTCAGCTGATTGCTCAGGAGCCATTAAAAACCCGCCACGAGTCTCGTTTACTTGTTGTGGATAGAAAAACACAAAAAATCGAGCATCGTACTTTTCATGATGTTTTAGACATCTTTAACGAGGATGATGTTTTTGTGGTTAACAATACGAAAGTTTTTACTGCCCGTATGTATGGGCAGAAAGAAAAAACAGGAGCACAAATTGAGGTATTCTTACTACGTGAATTAAATCATGATTTGAGATTATGGGATGTTCTAGTAGATCCCGCGAGAAAAATCCGTGTGGGTAATAAGCTCTATTTCGGAGAAGATGATTTAGTGGCTGAAGTAGTAGATAATACTACAAGTAGGGGAAGAACAATTCGTTTCTTGTTCGATGGCGATGATGATGCTTTTGATAGAGTTGTAAAGAAACTTGGAGAAACTCCAATCCCCAAATATATTGACCGAGAAGTAATTGAGGAGGATTCGTCTTGGTACCAATCTCTTTTTGCAAAGCGTGTGGGTGCAGTTGCCGCTCCAGCAGCGCAGCTTCATTTTACTCGTGAGTTGCTAATGAGAATGGATATCAAGGGAATTAAGTTTTCTGAAGTAACCCTTCATCTTGGTCTTGGTGCATTTCGTGATGTAGAGGTTGAAGATCTCACGAAGCATAAAATGGATAGTGAATATTACAATATCTCAGAGCAAACAGTAGACGATGTGAATAATGCACTTGAAAACAAAAAAAGAGTAGTAGCAGTTGGCGGTTCGGTAATGCGAACTCTAGAATCGAGTGTAAGTTCGACGAAAACATTAAATCCAGGAGAAGGATGGACTGATAAGTTTTTGTTTCCTCCTTACAAATTTAATATTGCCAATGCCTTCATTACTAATTTACACGCTCCTGAATCTCCACTTTATATGATGGCTTGTGCTTACTCTAGTCATGAATTTATGGAAGAAGTATATCAAGAGGCTATAAAAGAAAAGTATCGCTTTATGTGTTATGGCGATGCTATGTTAATTCTATAAATACAATTTAACAGCCCAGTTGGTGAAATTGGTAGACACGCCATCTTGAGGGGGTGGTGTCGCAAGACGTGCTGGTTCGAATCCAGTACTGGGCACAGGATATAAGGCTACATTAGTAGCCTTTATTTTTTCTCCATTTTTCGATTTCTTTATGAATAAACAATATTAACACCATGGGGACAACACCAAATACTGTCAATAATTGATGCTCATTATATTCAAGAGGCCAAAAAAGGAAAGTTCCTATTAATCCGCCAATTAATAAGCCCCCAAGGTGACCCTCATGCGAAATTCTATTTCGGTCTTTACTTTGAGTTAAGACAATTGAAACCAAAGTGAATAGGATTCCAAAAATGTATGCAGGTATAAATACTGGAATTAAAAATAGACCTATACCCATATTCGGTTGCAGGTATATAGAAATCATTACTAGACCACTTACTCCAGCAGATGAACCCACTGCCTGATAGTCAGAGTCGAACCTTCTCAGCCACATAGAATATAGACTCCCTCCTGCAACAGAAAAAATAAATATTATGGATGTTATAAAAGTACCTAATGATGATTCCACAACTGGGCCGAAATAATACAATGCTAAACAGTTTAATGCAGCATGCATCCAACCTGAATGAACTAGGAACGGCGTAAATATTCGGTGATATTCTTTGAGTTTTTGAATACGATAAGTACTAAAAAATAATTGGTTATAGATTTCTGTGTTTTGAATTAACAGCACGTGTGCAATTAAAATCACTGCTATCATTCCCACACTAAAAGGGGCAATTTGAAATAATGTTTGAATATTCAATACATAACAAAAGTCATAAAAGAAAAGTACTTTTGATAATAATGAATCTAAAAAAACTGCTGCTTATCGGAATTTTGCTTACAAATTCATCATTTCTGATGTCGCAATTCGGTGAAGTGGAGGCGATGTCAAACAGAAAACGCGCTGAAGTATTGTTGAGTAAAGGACAGTGTGTTCAATCAATGCAATTGTATAAACAGATTTATTCAGAGGATTCCGCGATGTTAGATTTGCATGGAGTTATAAGGTCATATACTTGTCTTGGTGAGCTCGAGAAAGCAGAGTCGATGCTTAATCAACTCGTTTTTATGCATCCAAAAGAGCCTGATCATCATTTTTATTTAGCACTGAATTTTTTGGAATATCCTAAGGAAGATAGCGCTATCTTACATTTCAAGACATATATTGAGCTATATAGAAAAAAGGTTTCTGTAACTAACGATGGAACCCCCATAGATGCAAAACCCTATTTTTACATCGGTAATATATACAGGGTTAGAATGATAAGGGAGGGTCTCAGTAAATTCGAGAAAATGGACATGATATACCATATCGAAGAGTACCTTAGATTAAACCCTGTAGATGAATATGGAAGGCAATGGAAATTATTTATTGACGAAATACGGGATTTGCCACCTGAAAATGATGGGAAATACCATTATCAAAAGTGAGCTAACTAATAAGCTTGCTTATCTTTGTAATGACTTTACAGAATGTCTGTACCCAATAAAAACAAAATAATCAACGATCCTTTACATGGTTTTCTAACCATTCCAACTGGGTTGATTTATGATTTAATTCAACATCCATATTTCCAAAGGCTGAGAAGAATTCGCCAGTTGGGTATGAGCGAATGGGTATATCCAGGAGCTACTCACACCAGATTTCATCACGCATTGGGAGCAATGAATTTAATGTTGATGGCGATGGATACTTTAAGAAAAAAAGGAATAGAAATTTCCGACGAGGAATATCAGGCAACAGCTATTGCTATACTGCTACACGATATAGGGCATGGTCCATATTCGCACACATTAGAGCATACACTAATTCAAGAGGTGCAACATGAGGAAATCTCAATTAATATAATGAATAAGCTGAATAAAGAATTTAATGGCGAAATGGATTTGGCTATTAAAATTTTTCAGGATAAATATGTTGTAAAGCCTTTTTTATCACAGCTTATTTCTGGACAGTTAGATATGGATCGTCTGGATTATTTATTGAGGGATAGTTTTTATACTGGCGTTAGTGAAGGAATTGTTGGAGGGGAGAGAATTATTAATATGCTCAATGTATCAGATGGAAACTTAGTTGTTGAAGAAAAAGGTATTTATTCCGTTGAAAAATTCTTAGTGGCAAGAAGGCTAATGTATTGGCAAGTTTATTTACATAAAACTGTTATAGCAGCTGATGCACTGTTAATTTCGATTTTAAATAGGGCAAGAGAATTGGCCCACGTTGGTCACTCATTAGGGAGTTATCATCCGTTATTACACTTTTTACTAAATGATATTTCAAGAGAAAACTTTGATGATGAAGCATTACAGTTGTTCTTAGCGTTAGACGATATTGATATTATGTCAAGTGTGAAACTTTGGCAATTTCATGAGGATAAAATATTGAGCACACTTTCTCAAAGTCTCATTAATAGAAATCTTCCAAAAGTTTTAATCTCAAAGGAGCCTATGAGCGAAACAAATATTGAAGATGCCGTGTATTTAACAATTGAAAAGTTAAAAATCACAGAAAATGATGCACGAAGATATTTTATAAAATATGGCTTGCTCGAAAATCATGCTTATAAAAGTGAAGGAGGCGGGATTCGCATAATGAATAAGCACGGTCAGGTTTATGATGTAGCAGAAATAAGCGATAATTATAATCTAGCGGCTTTGAAGGAGACGGTAAAAAAATATTATTTAATAAAGTGGGTAAAATAAAAAATAGATATAGTTCGGATGGAGTGTTAGCGAAGAAACATCTTGGACAACATTTTTTAAATCGGCCTGATATTGCTCAAGACATAGCGGACTTAGTTTCCAATGATATAGATATCGTAATCGAAATTGGCCCAGGTACTGGAGTACTCACACAATTTTTATACCCCCGTTTTCAAGATAAACTCTATGTAATTGAACTTGATTTAGAATCGGTTGATTTTTTAAGACAGCAAGATTGGGCAAAGGGTTTGAATATTATCGAGGGTGATTTTTTAGAGATGGATTTATCAGAGTTTCTAGGTGATCAAAAGGTATGTATTGTCGGTAACTATCCCTATAATATTTCTACTCAAATTGTATTTAAGTTATTGGAGGAATCATGGAATGTTGTTCAATTCTGTGGAATGTTTCAAAAAGAGGTTGCTGAAAGATTAAGTACAGGTCCTGGAAATAAACAATATGGTATTACTAGTGTTTTATTACAGGCTGCTTTTAAATGTAAATATTCGTTTACAGTGGATGAATTTGCTTTTATTCCACCACCAAAAGTTAAAAGTGGTGTTATAGATTGTTATAGATTTACTTATCTAGAAATTGAAAATTACAAGAGGCTAAAAAAGATAGTAAAACAAGCATTTTCTCAAAGAAGAAAAACCTTAAACAACGCATTAAAACCCATTCTTGGGGATAAAAGTCTTCCGGAAAAGTTTGCCAGCTTAAGGGCAGAGGCCTTAAGTGTTGAAGATTTTTGGGAATTAGTAAATTTTTTCTATTTTCCAACTCATTGATATGCAACATAAAGAGTGTGTAATTTTGAATAGGTTTACTTTAAATGTTTAGTTTATTACAATTTTTTCTAAAAAAATGTGTCGATAAGGTTTTGTAATAACTAAATTTGTGCGTCAAAACCCCTATTGTACTCAAAAACGATGAGATTGGATACACTACGAGTTAAATTAAACTCATTTTCAAAAAAAGTCATGATAATGGCTTTAACAGTAATAACACCGGTAATTGCACTTGCCGCTGATGTAATAGAACCACCTAAAGAGCAAAGTATTGCAAATTGGGATTGGGTAGCAATATTAACTTGGTTGCTAGTTCTATTGGTTATATTGGTTATTGCACGTGCATTCGATATTGGTGCGTTAACAGAAAAAATTACCGGAAAGAAAGTTATTAGTTGGAATAATATCAACGCTTGGGTTGCGATTATTTTTCTCATTGCTGGCCTTGCCGGTGTGTGGTATGAATTAGTTTACCATGGAAAATATTTAATGTTGGGTAATGCGGCATCTGCCCATGGAGGGACTTATGATTCAATGTTTTATTGGACTTTTGGTTTCACCTTTTTTGTATTTGTAGTTACTGAGGTATTGCTGTTCTATTTCATGTTTAAATATCGCTACAATGAAAATAGAAAAGCCCACTATTACTTTCACAATAATAAGCTAGAAATTATTTGGACAATTGTTCCTTCTATTGTATTAACCTTTTTGGTGTTACGTGGATTTACAACATGGTCAACAATTACTGGTGAGTTAGATAAAGAATCAGAGGAGATTGAAGTTTTTGCGTATCAATTTGGTTGGAAAGCGAGATATGCTGGTGATGACCAGGTTCTTGGCTATCACAACGTTAATTTTATTTCTGGTACTAATCCTTTAGGAATTGCAGAAACCAATGCAGTTAACGAATTAGTTGCTGAGTTGGAGGGTGAAATTGATAAACTTGAAGGGTTACAAGAATCTGAAGGAGACTCAATAAAAGCTTGGAGCACTAGATGGGATAGAATGAAATCTACAGGATTATTCCGCACATACCCTGAAGACTTCAAAACTCTTGATGAAAAGGTGCACGATGGAATGAGTGGCGCTTATGGTCGTCAGTTAGAAAAAGATATCAAAAGAAAGAAAACAGCATTAAGAAGAATCGCAGAGTATCAAAAAGATAAGGATTTCTTTAATGGTACCGCCAACGATGATAAAGTTACTACTGAAATTGTTTTGGTGAAGAACAAGCCGTACGTATTCAAATTTAGAGCCAGAGATGTTATTCATTCAGCATACATGCCTGACTTTAGGGTTCAAATGAACTGTGTACCGGGTATGCCAACACAATTTGCATTTACTCCAACAATGACAACAGCGGAGGCTAGAGAGGTAAAAGAAAATAATGAATATGATTACTATTTGTTCTGTAATAAAATTTGTGGGGCAGCACATTACAATATGAAAATTAAAGTTACTGTGGTAGAATCAGAGGCAGAATACAATACTTGGTATGCATCTCAAGCTCCATTTGTAGCGCCAACAACTGCAGAAACTTCTGAACCAGCAGTGGAAGAAGTTGCACCAGCAGCAGATTCAACACAGGTAGTAATAGATAATCAAGTAGCATTTAATAAATAAGAAATAATAATATGAGTACAGCAGCTTTACACGCAGACGAGCACCACGCTGACCATCATCACAAAGAGAGCTTCATCAGTAAGTATGTGTTCTCAATGGACCATAAGATGATCTCAAAACAGTTCCTGATTACAGGAATTATTATGGGAACGGTTGGTTTGATTATGTCATTGTTGTTTCGTCTTCAATTAGCATGGCCAGATGAGCAGTTTTCTTTTATGGAAACTCTTTTGGGTAAATGGGCAGTAGATGGGAAGTTAGATCCAAACTTTTATATGGGCTTGGTTACTATTCACGGTACAATCATGGTATTCTATGTACTTACTGCTGGTTTAAGTGGAACGTTTAGTAATTTACTAATTCCATTACAGGTCGGTGCTAGGGATATGGCCTCGCCATTTATGAATATGCTTTCTTACTGGTTCTTCTTCTTGAGTTCGGTAACGTTATTATCAAGTGTATTTATTGAGACGGGCCCTGCATCTGGTGGATGGACAGTTTATCCTCCTTTAAGTGCATTAGAAAAAGCAATGCCTGGTTCAGGTTTAGGAATGACCCTTTGGCTGTCAGCTATTGCATTATTCATTATATCTTCACTTTTAGGTGGTATTAACTATATCTCTACTGTATTGAATATGCGTACTAAGGGTATGAGCATGAACCGAATGCCGCTAACAATTTGGGCATTCTTTTTCACTGCTATCCTTGGTCTTTTGTCATTCCCAGTATTATTGGGTGCGGCTTTATTCTTGATATTTGACCGTTCTTTTGGAACTAGTTTTTATTTGAGCGATATTTATCTTGAGGGGGTAGGAGCGTTAGAAAATATCGGTGGTAGTCCAGTACTTTACCAACACTTATTCTGGTTTTTAGGCCACCCTGAGGTATATATTATTTTAATGCCGGCATTAGGTATTACATCTGAAGTAATTTCTTGTAATGCTCGTAAGCCAATTTTTGGATATACGGCAATGGTAATTTCTTTGATGGGTATTTCTTTCCTTTCATTTATTGTTTGGGGTCACCACATGTTTATCACAGGTATGAATCCTTTCTTGGGATCTGTATTCATGATATTAACCCTTATTATTGCGGTTCCCTCGGCGGTAAAAGCATTTAACTACTTAACGACTCTTTGGAAAGGTAATTTGAGATTTACACCGGCAATGCTGTTCTCAATAGGTCTTGTTTCATTCTTTATTTCAGGAGGTTTAACAGGTATCTATTTGGGTAATGCTGCCTTAGATATCCAATTACATGATTCATACTTTGTTGTGGCTCACTTCCACTTGGTAATGGGTTCTGCAGCTATCTTCGGAATGTTTGCAGGTATTTACCATTGGTTCCCTAAGATGTACGGACGTATGTTGAATAACACATTAGGTTATTTCCACTTCTGGTTGACCTTCATTTCAGCATATTTAGTATTCTTCCCAATGCACTTTATGGGATTAGCAGGTGTGCCTCGTCGTTACTATCAGTTTACCTTGGTAAAAGAATTTGACGTATGGATGGATGTAAATGTATTGATGACCGTTGGAGCATTAATCGGAGGATTTGCTCAGTTATTCTTCCTTTACAACTTCTTCTACTCAATCTTCCGCGGTAAAAAAGCAACTCAAAATCCTTGGAATTCAAACTCATTAGAATGGAGTGCTCCAGTTGAAAGAATCCATGGTAACTGGCCTGGTGAAATACCAACAGTATATAGAGGTCCATATGAATATTCTCGTCCTGATAGAGAATTAGATTATTTCCCTCAATACGAGCCTGATGAGTCTGCTCCAGAGGTGCTTGAAACCAAAAAGACTAAAACTTCTCCTGCAGAAAAAGAAGAAGTTGAATCAAGCGTATTCTTTGCCGCTATCAAGAAAGTATTCGGCTTGAGCTAATATGTCATCAAACGACACAAGTCGATTCCTTAATATATACAGACGAATAGGTTTACTTACCTGTTCGTCTGTTTTTTTATTGTTCCTTTTTGGAGGATGGGTTAGAGCAACAGGCAGTGGTATGGGATGCCCTGATTGGCCAAAATGTTTTGGCCAACTTGCTCCTCCAACCGACGCAAAAGATTTACCAGCTGACTACAAAGAAATATTTCTTAAAAAGCGTTTAAAGAAGCTTGAAAGATTTACTAACACATTAGATAAATTTGGATTGCATGAACGCGCTGAGATGATACGTCAAGATCCAAAAATGCTTGAACCTGAAGAGTTTCACCCTGTAAAAGCATGGATTGAATATATTAATCGACTTTTTGGAGTGTTGAGTGGCTTATTTGCAGTTATATTGGGCGCCTTAATTTTTTACCGAGTTACAAACCCAGTATTTAAATATGCTCGCTGGTGGTATTTAATGGGTTTTGCATTATTAATTGCTAACGCTTGGCTTGGTAGCTTAGTAGTTGCGACTAATCTACTTCCTGGAATGGTGTCGTTGCATTTTTTATTATCGTTCTTATGCTTGTTCGCATTTATTCGAGTGGTACAAGAGGTTAGGCCTATTATTAAACATCATAACATCTCAGAAAAACAGAATTGGAGAGTATTATGGATTTTAATTTTTGTACTTGTGATTATGGGGACTTGGTCGAGAGAACAAGTCGATTTATTGCGTTCAATTGGTAGCTTAATCAATGCTGAAGGAATATTAAATTTTCAATCTATGGATTGGATTTTTGCTGTTCATCGCTATGCCTCAATTATAGTTGTCATTACTGGAATTTACATGGGATGGAATAAACGGAATATTTCATTTGGTAAAAATCTAGCATTTATAATCGCATCAATTGCATTCCTACAAATAGTGTTTGGTGCATTTCATATGATTTTTATTGTTCCTGCTTGGGTTCAAGTATTACATGTTGTTTTTGGAAGTGCTTTGTTAACACTTTCATATCTTGGATTGTTATCTTATAAAAAGAATGAAATCTCGAATTAAGAGTTACGCGGAGTTAGTCAAGTTTAGGCTTACCAGCACAGTAGTTGCTACAAGTAGTTTTGGTTACATTATTGCATTGCAATTTACTAAAGGTGAGAATTGGAAAGATTTTTTCGATTGGTTATTATTTGCAGGTGTTTTGCTGGGAGGAATGTTTATCGTTTTTGCAGCTAATGGAATGAATCAAATCATTGAAAAGGAAAATGATAGTAAAATGGAACGTACCTCAAATAGACCTATTGTTGAGGAGCGCATTTCTATTTCAGATGCACGAATTTTTTGTTGGATTACTGGATTACTGGGAATTGCGATACTTATAGTAACGGGGGCTACCTTCCTTTCGGTTTTATTGGGTGGATTAAGTTTTGTTCTTTATGTGTTTGTATACACACCCATGAAACAAGTAAGTCCAGTAGCGGTTATGATTGGTGCTATTCCGGGTGCATTACCACCATTGATTGGTTATTCTGCTGTCGTTCCAAGGTTAGACGAAATCGGATTAATTCTATTCTTAGTTCAGTTTTTTTGGCAATTTCCTCACTTTTGGGCAATTGCTTGGCTATTGCATGACGACTATCAAAAAGCTGGTTATTGGCTATTACCTACACGTGGAGGAAGAGACAAGCGAAGTGCTTATCAAATATTAATTTATACAGTTATTTTGAATCTAGTTAGCTTGATGCCTTTGTATTATGGGGTGTCGAATATTGCGGCAGTATCCGTAATAATTCCTTTAGCACTATTCTTTTTCTATAAATCTTATCGATTATTTGTGACTTTAGACACAACAGAAGCAAGAAAACTACTTTACGCTTCCTTTTTGTATACCCCTGTTGTATTTTTGTCCTACATTTTGTTTTAAACTCTATTTTTATGAAATCAGTGAAAGTAAAAGAACCTAAATATCCTGTTTCACCAAGTAAACTTAACCTTTGGTTATTTATGCTCGCAAGCAGTATGTTGTTCGCTGCTGTGGTATCAGCATTTATCGTTCATCGGCCTGATGCTGAGGGTCGTTCCGCTTGGACTGCTTTTGATTTACCTATCTATTTTTTGTACTCAACATTAATAGTTATTGCAAGTTCCGTAACTGTGTACTTGGCATATAGAGCTGCAAAAAATGATGAACTGAACCAAAATAAAAACTTCGTTCTAATAACTGCTATACTCGGGATAATGTTTTGTGTGTCTCAGTACATGGGATGGAGTAGGATGGTAGACTTAAATTTAACATTTGTAAATGCACGCCCTGAAGATATTTCGGCTTCCTATGTCTGGGTAATTACAGTATTACATTTTGTACATATTGTCGGTGGAATAATATTGCTTTTAGCGGCGTGGATACAGTCAATACGATTGAATATTCACAAAAAGAAGATGGTTTTGATGTCAGTTACACATACTTATTGGCATTTTGTCGGTGTTTTGTGGTTTTTCTTGTATTTATTTCTTTATTTCGCACAGTAACTAATTTACCCAAATGGCAAATCAAGCAGAAGCTACTTTTGAGAAACAACCTATGTGGTCTGGAGGGCGTTCTCCCTTCAATGTGAGCTACGGAAAATTAATGATGTGGATCTTCTTATTATCAGATGCATTCACCTTCTCAAGTTTATTGGTACAGTACGGGGCTCAACGCTTCAGTAATATCGAAACCGCAGTAACCACTCAGTGGCCGGATCCAGCTTCGATTTTTAATCATTTTCCTTTCATGCACGGCCTGCATTTACCACTTTTGTTCGTAAGTGTTATGACCTTTATTTTGATTGTGAGTTCTGTAACGATGGTATTAGCTGTTGAAGCGGGACACAGAAACAGCAAAAAAGAGGTTCAGAAATATATGATTTATACAATTTTAGGAGGTATTGCCTTTTTAAGTTGTCAAGCATGGGAATGGGCAACATTCATCCACGAAGGTGCTCGTTTAGATAGTAACTTCTTTGGTATTACCGAACAAGGTTATAAACACTTGGAAAGTGTGAGCTTCGGAGACCACTTCGAGTGGCAGGATGGTGATCGTACATGGGGTCCTGTACCCTTCGCAGCATTATTTTTTATTGTAACAGGATTTCATGGATTTCACGTATTTTCGGGAGTTGTAATTAATGTTGTTGTGTATATAATGACGGTTCGAGGTGTATTCGAGCGTCGTGGACATTATGAAATGATTGAGAAGGCTGGTCTATACTGGCACTTTGTAGATCTAGTATGGGTGTTTGTATTTACCTTCTTCTACTTAATCTAATAAACAAAAGAGTTATGGAATTTTATACTAAACCAGGAGATTACGATCCAATCAATTACGTTCCGCATCAAGCGAGCCACGGTACTAAAGAGTTATGGAAGACTTTTTGGTTATTGTTAGGGATTACTATTTTAGATTTCATTATCTATTTCGTTATGCCAGCATCTGGACTGAGGAATGTAATATTTATTTTCTTTGGAATAGTTAAGGCTTACTACATAGTTGGTGCGTTTATGCACTTAAAACATGAAAAGATTAACCTTGCATTAATAATCCTTGTGCCAACCGTTTTTATTGTCGGATTGGTGATGGGTTTACTTTACGAAGGGAATGCTATAAGTTTAATGAAGTAAGATGACAAAATCATCTCGAAATAGTTTTAGAGTGGCCGCATTAGCGGCCCTTATTATTTTACCAGCTCTTGCAGTATTCTTTTGGGCAAATGTTTCATGGGTTCATCAAGAATTACCGTATTACGGTGAGCGCCAATTAGATAAATCGGGCGATACAATTTATCATACTGTTAGTGACGATATTGTATTATACAATCAGCATGGTAAGAAAATAACATTACACGATTTCGATTCTAGTATTCTTCTGGTCAATATTTTCTTTTCTACTTGCCCACAAGTTTGTCCTGAAATGAACAAACAAATACAGGCTGTGGCTGAGGAATATTTAAATGAGCCAAATGTAGAATTTTTAACTGTCTCGATTGATCCAGAAACAGACTCCGTTGAAGTACTTGCAGAATATGCAAAATCATTTAAAGCGGATTTATATAAACGCACATTTGCAACAGGAAGTAAACAGGAAATTTACGACTGGGCTATAAATGACTTATTGTTGGCTACCGAGCAACGCGGTAATGACTTTATACACGACGATAGAGTAGTAATTATCGATAAGGAAAGACATATTCGAGGTATTTTGCCAACTCGCGCAAAAACAAATCATGAGAAAATAGAGTTAATAAGAAGAATTAAGGACGATATTGAAAATTTAAAATATGAGTACCGAAAAAAAACAATGGATTAGCGATAAAGGTTTTTTCTATCTAGTATTGGGAATTACCGCTGTTATTCCTATTGCCGTTACAATTTTACAAATGCTACCTGAGAATTTGCGACCCGGAATTGCATTTGCTAAATCATTGCCAAAGTTAAATGCAATTATTAATTCTTTGGTTTCTATTGCTCTAATTTTAGGTTATTCAGCTATTCGTTACAAAAAAGATAAAAGTACTCATCAGAAATATATGTTAACTGCATTTATTCTATCTGCGGTATTTCTGATAAGTTATGTTATTTATCATCTGTCGGCGCCACCTGTACCATACTGTAATGAAGGTTCAATTCGTTACTTGTATTTTTTCATTCTAATTACTCATATAGTATTGGCGGCAATTGTATTGCCAATGGTACTTTATACCATTTATTTTAGTACTTCTGGTCGATTTGATAAACATAAAAAGTGGGCTCGTTGGACATTTCCAATTTGGTTATATGTATCAATCACTGGAGTTGTTGTATATTTGATGTTAGCACCGTGTATGTAATTATGAAAAAGTTAATTTTAATATTTTTCCTAGTATTAAGTTCATTCTCAGCTTTATTGGCGCAATGTCCAATGTGTAAAACTGCACTTACCAACAGTAGAAAGAATGAAAAGCAGTACGATAGAACTGTAGGTGACGGAATTAATAAGGGAATATTATTTTTGATGTCTGTACCTTACGTATTAGTTGCAGGTGCTGGTTTTGCAGTATATAAATCGCAAAAGAAGAAAATGAAGTAATGCCTAATAACAGCAGAGCGGGTTTCTTTCCTTTTTTATTATCAAGGTGCCCTCGTTGTGGAAAAGGTAAAGTCTTTAGAAACAAAATACTATCCTTCAAGAAGTTTTCAGATACATTAGATCATTGTCCAAAATGTAATTTAGAATATGAGCCGGAAACAGGTTTCTTTTTTGGGGCTATGTATTGGTCTTATGCTTTACTGGTAGGAGCTACAGTAACATTATCAGTTTTGCTGTATTATTTAAATTATTTTGATCAAGCGGTTTATATAATTCCAGCTTTGATTTTATTTTTATTACCATGGGTATTTCGTTATGGTAGATTATTAATGCTCTATGTAGTTTATCCAATTATGTACAAGGATAAATTTTATGGCAATCGCCAAGAGGATTAAATACATTTTAAAGTTTTAATAACAAAAAAATCCCGGTTTTACCGGGATTTTTTATCAATCAATATTTAAACGAAGTTATTCTCCAGGTTCAACTTCAACAACTTCCTCTCCAGCTTTATTTTTCGCAAGTATTTTACCTTCGATATCAGCAAGTAATTCTGGATTATCTTCGAGAAGATTTTTTACTGAGTCACGTCCTTGGCCAAGTTTTGTGCCATCGTAACTAAACCACGAACCACTTTTTTGAACAATATTTGCTTCAACGGCGATATCTAAGACTTCTCCAACTCTAGAAATTCCTCGTCCGTACATAATATCAAATTCAACTACCCTAAAAGGTGGTGCTACTTTGTTTTTGGCAATTTTTACCTTTGTACGATTTCCAATAACCTGATCACCATCTTTAATTTGTGAACTTCTTCTGATGTCTAAACGTACTGAGGCATAGAATTTAAGTGCATTACCGCCAGTGGTAGTTTCTGGGTTTCCGAACATAATACCAATCTTCTCACGCAATTGATTGATGAAAATAGCAACGCATCCTGTTTTATTAATACTACCTGTAAGTTTACGTAATGCTTGACTCATTAAACGAGCATGTAAACCCACTTTACTATCTCCCATGTCACCTTCAATTTCAGCTCTTGGAACAAGTGCTGCAACTGAGTCAACTACTAAAACATCAATAGCACCTGAACGAATTAAATTATCGGCAATTTCTAAAGCCTGTTCTCCGTCATCAGGCTGAGAGATTAACAAACTGCCTGTATCTATTCCAAGCTTTTCGGCATAGAACTTATCAAATGCATGTTCTGCATCAATAAAAGCGCAAATACCTCCTTTTTTCTGGGCTTCGGCAATGGTATGAAGTGCAATTGTTGTTTTACCCGAACTTTCCGGGCCGTATATTTCTATTACTCTCCCTTTAGGAAACCCACCTACACCTAGTGCTATATCTAATCCAAATGAACCTGTAGACACTACATCTACATTTACCTTTTTATTATCGTCCATTTTCATGACGATTCCCTTTCCATAGCTTTTCTCCAAACGGTCGATGGTTTGCTGCAGTGCTTTGAGTTTTTCCTTTTGTTCGCTCATAGTTGTATTTATTAAAAATAATTAACGTTTCAATTTCTTAAAGTGTTTTCAAAAATATCAAATTGAAAATATATTTGACAAAGATATGTTAAAAAAATTATCAACACAAAATGAGGGGATGAATAGTTCGATAAGTGTTGAAACCCTCCACGAAAAGTTTAAAGTTCAAGGAAAATCCGCTATGAGCAACGAGGAATTACTTCAAATTTTATTTTCATTTCGCGGAAATCGCAAAAAAATGTTTAGACAATCTGCGGAAATTATTAAGTATACTGAAGGCCGTTTAGATTTATTAGCAAAAATGTCCATTCAAGATTTAAATCATATGAAATCTTTAAATTCTGAAGATGCCATATTGTTGTCTGTAATATGGGAATTAGGAAATAGAAAAAATGCTGCCTATGAGCAGGGGCAACTTATTTGTTCGAGTAAAGATGCTCGGCGCGTTTTTATCTCCGAACTATCGGATTTACCTCATGAAGAGTTTTATGCGGCATTTTTAAATCGAAGACATCGGCTTTTAGGGAAACATCAAATTTCAAAAGGTGGAATATCTGCCACGGTAGTTGATATTCGATTGTTACTTGAAAAGGCAATTCAATTTCATGCATCAGGGATAATAATTGCACACAATCATCCAAGTGGAAATACAACGGCCTCTATTGAGGATAGAGAATTGACATCGAAAATTCAAAAAGCTTGTTGCTACTTCGATATAAATTTATTGGATCATCTAATTTACTGTGGACATGATATTATAAGTTTCAGTGATGAAGGGTGGATTTAAGATGCTTTTTTAGTCGACTTTTTATAACAAAAAATCCAAGGATAAAAACTATTTTTGCCTGTAATTATGAGCCAATTAGATGCGCGCTATTTCAAGCCTTTTGAGGAAAGACATAATGGTCCTTCAGAGGCAGACATTCAAGTCATGCTCGAAACAATCGGCGTGAGTTCAATGGATGAATTAATTGAGAGAACTATCCCGGCCAACATCCGAAGAAAAGGAGTAATGGATATTGGTATTCCTATGAGTGAGCCTCAATTCTTAGCTAAAGTGAAAGAAATTGCATCTAAAAATACTGTTTTTTCCAATTTCATAGGAATGGGTTATTACGGCACTCATACGCCCACTGTGATTTTGCGTAACATAATGGAAAATCCCGGATGGTATACACAATATACTCCATATCAAGCCGAAATTGCTCAGGGAAGATTAGAAGCATTGTTAAACTTCCAAACAATGGTTATTGATTTAACCGGTATGGAAATTGCAAATGCGAGTTTACTCGATGAAGGAACTGCCGCTGCTGAGGCTATGGGTATGTTCAAAGGCTTATTACCTAGAAAAAGTACGGCATTCAAGTTCTTTGTGGATGAAAATACATTTCCTCAAACATTAGACATTTTAGCTACACGTGCTGAACCTATCGGTATTGAGTTAGTTATCGGAGATTACAGAACCTTTCAACCATCCGATGAGTACTTCGGTGCTTTAGTACAATATCCAAACAATGAGGGTAGCATAGAAGATTATCGCGAATTTGTAAATACTTGTAAATCCTATGAAATTAAAGTTTGTTTTGCTGCTGATATATTGGCATTATCAATCTTAACTCCTCCAGGTGAGTTTGGCGTAGATTGTGTGATAGGAAATACACAGCGATTTGGAGTACCCATGGGTTTTGGTGGTCCACATGCTGCGTTTTTCGCAACACGCGAAGAGTTTAAAAGACAAATTCCTGGAAGAATTATTGGAGTTTCTTTAGATAGAAGAGATAATCGTGCATTGCGAATGGCTTTACAAACTCGTGAGCAGCATATTAAACGTCAAAATGCTACGTCAAATATCTGTACTGCACAAGTATTATTGAGCATTATGGCAAGTATGTACGCGGTTTATCATGGGCCAAATGGCATTAAGAAAATTGCAAATAGAGTGCATGGATTGGCACGAAATGCATCAGAGAGATTAAATAAAATTGGGTTCTCTAATAACAATGATCTCTTTTTTGATACATTATGTATAAATTCAAATGGCAAGCAAGATGAGATAAAGCGTAAGGCCGAATCGGTTCAGATGAACTTCAGATATTTCGCTAATGGAAATATAGGAATTTCAATGGATGAAACTACCACTATAGAAGATGTTAATGCAATAGTTAGTTTGTTTGGTGGTGATTCTAATGAAGGTGAAACAATCTTTGAAATCAATTGGCCAACATGGGCAGTTAGAACTTCTGAATATATGACGCACCCGGTTTTCAATAAATATCATATTGAACATGAAATGTTGCGTTATATCAAGAGACTAGAATCTAAAGATTTGAGTTTATGTCACTCTATGATTCCTTTAGGTTCATGTACAATGAAACTAAATGCGTCTACCGAAATGATTCCGGTTACATGGCCTGAATTTAATTTAATACACCCATTTGTACCCAAAAATCAAGTTCAAGGTTATCAGGAGTTAATTGATGATTTAGATAAAGATTTATCTGAAATTACTGGTTTTGCTAAAATGAGTATGCAGCCAAATTCTGGAGCACAAGGCGAGTATACCGGATTAATGGTTATCAGAGAATATTTTAAATCTACAGGTCAAGGACACAGAAATATTGCATTAATACCTTCCAGTGCGCATGGAACGAATCCTGCAAGTGCTGTTATGGCTGGTATGCAGGTGGTTGTTACTAAATGTGACGATCATGGAAATATAGATATTGAGGATTTAAGAATCAAAGCAGAAGAGCATAAAGATAATTTGGCAGTATTAATGGTCACCTATCCAAGTACTCATGGTGTTTTTGAGAGTGCCATTAAGGACATCACTCAAATTATTCATGATAATGGTGGGCAAGTATATATGGATGGTGCTAACATGAATGCACAGGTGGGTTTAACATCTCCTGGTTTAATAGGGGCGGATGTTTGTCATTTAAACTTACATAAAACATTCTGTATTCCTCATGGTGGCGGTGGGCCCGGAATGGGACCAATAGGTGTTGCAGCTCATTTAGCCCCTTACTTACCCGGACACAAAATAGTTGATACGGGAATAGGAGATAATGCTATGACGGCGGTAAGTGCAGCTCCATTTGGGTCAGCGAGTATTTTGCTTATTTCTTATGCATACATAAAAATGATGGGTGGTTCGGGCCTAACTGAAGCAACTAAAATTGCTATACTTAATGCCAATTACATGAGAGCAAGACTTAGTTCCGAGTACCCCATACTTTATGTTGGTGAACAAGGAATGGTTGCTCACGAAATGATATTAGATACACGTGGATTTAAAACCTCAGCTCATGTGGAAGCAGAAGATATTGCGAAGCGTTTAATGGATTATGGATATCATGCGCCTACCTTGAGTTTTCCTGTTGCAGGAACCTTGATGGTAGAGCCAACGGAAAGTGAAAGCAAGGAAGAGTTAGACAGATTTTGTGATGTGCTGCTCCAAATTAGAGAAGAAATCAGAGAAATTGAATTGGGAATAGCAGATGATGAAGTAAATGTATTGAAAAATGCACCGCACATTGCTGATGAATTAATTTCTGATGAATGGTCATTCCCATATTCTAGAGAAAAGGCGGCTTATCCATTAGCATATTTAAAAGAGTTTAAATTCTGGCCTACTGTGGCTCGTGTAAACAACACATATGGAGATAGAAATCTAGTTTGTGCATGTTTGCCAATGGAAGAATATATGGATTAATTATTTTCCAATTTCTCGTAGTTTAATCTTTTGAATTAAGAGTAAAATTGCGAGAAGTATAATTAATGCGAAGTAAGTGATTGTATTAATACCAGAAGATAATTCTACTCCATAGGTAGTTGCAATCATTTTTAAATTGTATTTAATCACTAACAGACTAGATATTCCTAAACAACCAATAATTAAGTAGTTAAAAATACTTTTTTTAAGATAGAAATATTGAATTTCTTTTCTCGAAACCCCTATTAATAGCAAGGTATTTATTTCGTTTTTTGACTTTTCTAAAGTTAAAACTAGATATAAAATCATAGTGGTTATCGCAATAAAAATGATAACAAAACCAAATAGTGCTGCAACAATAAGTATTAACCTTACGATTGAAGCAAATTTTCCGTCTGAAATTTTATCTTTATTTACTTCCCACTTTTTCTTTTGAATTAAACGAAAAAGTCCATCAGTTTCACCCTGACGACATTTAACAATTATTTTTTTCTTATTGTCTTTTTTGAAATTATCATCCGCATTCAAATGATTATTCATGTATTGTAAAAAGTCAAGTGGCACTAAGACACTATTTATTCGATCGGAGAATCCTACTATTTTCCCTTTATATCGTTCATTTTTTAAGGTTCCTCTTAGATAAAGATCAAATGTAGCTAACTGAATGGTTTTCTTGGATAAAGGAGGTAAATTCCTACTTGGGGCAAAACTAAAGTTATAGAGATTTACAAAATCTGCTGGCAAAATTAGAGGGATAACCCCGGAATTTTTATTCCATTTCCAATCCTTTGGTGTAATATCTAAGAAATCATCCTCAAGTGACTCAAAAAAGAGTTCTGTGCCTAAATTAGTTCGTTCACCGTTTACGCTGAGACTACCCCACACCTGAAATTTATTAGATAAGAAAAATCCAATTTTTTCAACACCTTCTATTTCATTAATCTGTGTAATATCTTTTGATGTAAAGTGATTGGTCTTATAATTCAGAGTATTTAATGCAGATACTTTTTTATGGACAATAATAAATTTGTTCCCAAGTTCATTCTGGGTTTGCTGTTTTACAGAGTTAATTTCAAGGTATAATTGAATGCATAAAATCAAAATCGTAACACCCAAATAAGTGCCAATTATCCCAGCAAACCATTGGGTTTTATTTTGAGATTTATTGAGTAGTTTAGAAATTATCTTATTTTGATTCATATCTCAATTTGCTCAAAATCCATTTTTTTGAACCTTTCGTCCAGCGATGTTATAATTATGCCTGCCTTTTTTAACTCACATAGTTTTATAATTTCCTCATAAACAATGTCAGATATTTCAGCGTCTAAATGGCTAAAAGGTTCATCAAGCAAGATCCATTTATAGTTACCTAAAAGAGCCCTGATTATAGCTACTCTTTGCTTTTGACCGTGTGAAACTTTCGAAACAACTGATTGTCTTATATGTTGAATTTTAAACTTCTCAATTAGGTTTTTTGCTAATTCTAAAGAGTCAGAATCATTACTGGGTATAACAATATTCTCCCAAACTGATAAATTATCAAATAATTTTAGGTCTTGATATACCGTATGAATGTGATTTCTACGTGTTTGGATTAATTTGTCTATTTGTGAGTTAGTAATCTCTTGTGAACCGATGCTGACCAATCCTGAGTAATCATTAAATATTCCGTTTATTATTTTAATTAATGTAGATTTTCCTGAACCCGACCCTGCAGTAACTTGGTATCTGTTACTTTCATAAAATACAAAATCCAAACCCCATACTGAGTTCGGATTTTGTATTTGTTGGTCCGTAAGGTTCTTAGGGACTACATTTTTTAGTCGGATATTATTATCCAATGTTGAATTAATTAAGATCTGGTGCTAAGTCAATTCCAGTTTTTAATATCCTGTGCAAACTATTTCCTTCTCCTGGCTGTAGGCCCAAAGATATTGAGGTTGAGTTCCCATTACTTGTCATTTTCAGATTCTTAAGCATGCCTAACACACCATCAAGTTCTTTTGGAATCTCATCTAATGCTTCTTCATTGAAATTTTTCTTTTCAAGGCTTACATACATACCCATGGGGTTATCTGTGATAGTTTCTACTAGATTATCATTCGAAGGGCTATTCCAAGACGTTGACTTATTTACTTTTTTAGCCTTTGGGTCATTTGAAATAAACCACTTGTTTCCTAAATTCATCATGGTTAGGTCCCCGACATCATTGTCTGAGGTAGTGTAAACGTTGCCCTTTTTAGTAAAGCTCTTATCATTTTCTAATTGTTCTTCTACCCATTTTACCACCTTTGATTTAGGAGTTATTCCAATTTGAACATTGAAGATAGGCACTGTTTCTTTTTCTTTCCTTGGAATTTTAATATACTCATAGGAATTATAATCCCATTTATAATCGTATTTTGTTACTTCTATTTCTCTAAAATCAGATAAGCTAGCTGCAACTACACCGGTAAATGAACTAACAATATCTTTAAGAGACAGTCCAGTTCCTTGTTTAATCATCTCTTTGATCTCTTTATTATCAATCATCTTTGTATATAATTCGGGTTTAAATGTCATGCCCATTGCCCCAATTGATTTTCCGTTACTAGTTAATAATTTTAAATAATCGCTTGGTATGCCTTCTTCTCCCGTAATATTATACTCCTCGGCAATTGAAGCATCTTTATAATAAGGTGTGGCTGAAACAACAACCTCTTCATCTTCAAAATTCAAATGCATTGAGTAACCACTAATGTTGTCTATATATTTTTTTACATTCTTACTTTCTTTTAAAGCTTCCTTTACATCATCCCCCTGATCATAAATGATATCTTTGATAACATCTGCATTTGCAAAAACATCAAAGTCATTAGATTCACCACAGAACTCTTCAAATGCTGCATTATTATTAATTAATGAATTGTCTTCTTCAGCTTTTATTAACTTTTCGGCCATTGACTTAACATCAACATCGTCTCTACGTCTTTCTTTTGCCGTAATAATTAATACGTCGTCATTCCATGCAAAAGCATGAGTTCTTCTTCTTTCTTCTTTTATATATACCTTATAATAGTCTTCATCTTCATTATGCCTTTCGGTATAATCTAGATTGAATTCATCATCTAGTTCTTTTAATAACTTAGAAATTTTTTCACTGTCATCAACTTTAAATATGAAACCAAATCTTTGGTTTGATGTGCGATACTTACGGTTGTCATTTTTTCCCATTGTCGCAAAAACTGTAACCGGAGCATTAAAATCAATTCCAGTGTTACTTGGATCTTTGAAAAGATCATTGATGAATGTAGGCATTTCATCCTTGATATCTTCAAAATTATCAGCAACTTTATCCATTTTCATTAATGACTCAATATCCATTTTGTCAATCAATGAACCCATATCAATTCGTGCTACCATGTAAGCATCTTTAGGAACATATTTCTTTTCGCTGTAGGAATTACACGAAAAAAGTGATACTAACAGTAGTGGAAGAAGTAAATTTAAATTCTTTTTCATTTTGTGAAAATAATAATTTCTTTCTAATAAGAAAATCTTAATTAGTAATTGAACTAATTATTAAGTAAATGTAAAATCAGCCTATTATATAAGATCGACTTGTATTTGCATGACAGATATTTACTTCAACATAGTTGTCCAGCAAGGCCTTGCCAATCTCTGGCCATTCAATAAGCCAAATACCATCATCTAGAGCCTCGTCAATTCCTGCATCATAAAGCTCGATAACTTCATTTATTCGATACCAATCTGTGTGATAAATTGTTCCGATGTTTGAACTGTAAGTATTTACTAATCCAAATGTTGGGCTGCTCATTTCACCTTCAACTCCTAGTTTGCTGCAGAACTTCTTGATAAGCGTTGTTTTACCGGCACCAAGGTCTCCCACAAATGTAAAAATTCGGTTTTTTTGAAGCTTGTTGATGAGAATTTTAATAACCTCATCAAGCTCATTTTCTTGAGCAATAATTTCCATTATTTACCTTTTGGCCTCAATGTAATAAGCGGACACATCATTTCTTCCATGGAAATACCACCATGTTGGAAAGTGTTTTTGTAATAGTTAACGTAATAGTTGTAATTGTTTGGATAAGCGAAGAAATCATTTTCCATGGCAAATACAAATGCTGAACTTAAATGCTGCAAAGGCAAATACAATTCCTTGGGTTTTTTAACTTCAAAAACTTCTTTGTTATTATAAGTAATGTTTTTTCCTTGCTTATATCTCAAGTTTGAGTTTACCTTTTTATCGCCAATTACTTTTACTGCATTTTTTACTCTTACACTGCCATGGTCTGTAGTAATTATAATTTTTCCTGGCTTTTCAGCGATGCGTTGCATTGCTTCCCACAATGGTGAGTGTTTAAACCACGTTGCTGTTACATTTCTATATGCAGCTTCATCATCTGCGAGTTCACGTACAATATTCACATCAGTTCTTGCATGTGAAAAAGCATCAACAAAATTATAAACTATAACATTTAATTGATTCTGACGCATATTTGGAACTTGATCAACTAGTGCCTTTGCATTATCTAGATTCGTAATTTTAGTGTAGGAAAATTTAATATCCCTTCTAAGTCTATTTAGTTGAGATGCTAAGAAATCTTTTTCATACAAATTCTTACCACCTTCATCTTCATCATTAGACCATTTATCAGGGAAAGTTGATTCAATTTCACTTGGTCTTAAACCACTAAAAATAGAGTTTCTGCAATACTGTGTAGTAGTTGGAAGAATGCTCATGTACATATCCTCCTGTTCAGTTCTGAAAAGTTCGTTTATAGTTTCAGAAATTGCTCGCCATTGGTCAAAACGAAGGTTATCTAATAAAACAAAATATACGGGCTCATCATTATCAAGCATTGGATTAACATGCTTGCGGAAGAGATTATGACTTAGCGAGATTTCCGTATCGTCGTTTTGAATGATTTCTTGGTAATTTTTAGAAATATACTTACAAAAGTTACGATTTGCATCTGCTTTTTGGGTTTCTAAAACTTCTTTCATTCCTTCTTGGTCTGTTTGCCCCAATTGCATTTCCCAATAAACAAGTTTTTTATAAACCTCCTTCCACTCTTGAAAGTTTAGACGGTCTGAAACACTCATACCAATTTGCATGAATTCACGCTGATAGCCTTGAGTAGTTTTTTCATTAACTAAACGCTTTTCATCGACATGCTTTTTAATACTGAGTAAAATTTGATTAGGATTAACTGGTTTAATAAGATAATCAGAAATTTTACTGCCTATTGCCTCTTCCATTATATGCTCTTCTTCATTTTTTGTTATCATGATTACAGGCATATTCGGACGTAACTGTTTGATTTCAGCTAAGGCATCTAAACCGCTAATTCCAGGCATATTTTCATCCAAGAAAACAAGGTCAAAATCTTCATTTTTTACCGAATCAACTGCATCACGACCGTTATTTACGCTGCTAACCGAATATCCTTTTCCTTCTAAAAAAAGAATATGTGGTTTTAATAAATCAATCTCATCATCGGCCCATAGAATTTTAGTCTGCATATTTTTTAAACGGAATTAGTTGAACAAAATTCGACAATTGTTGTGGTATTTAGTAAAAATATACTTGGTTCACGTTGAAACGCTGCAATTTCGTGATAAATACCTCAAATTTGTAACAGTGAGTTCGCATCATATAGTTCGAGATAATCAGGAGCCGGCATTAATTATTGCTAATGGAGAAAGTTGTGACTTGGGACTTTTAGGGGATTTAATGGAATGGACCCCGTATACAGTTGTATTAGATGGTGCAATGAAACGGGTGCTAGAAGCGGGTATTCGTTGTGATGTTTGGCTAGGTGATTTTGATTCAGGAGATGAAATTAACCTTCAAGAACATCCTCATCTATCTCATATTCAAAAAGTACATATAGAAAATCAAGATTTAACAGATCTTCAAAAGGGTATTGAGTATTTAATCCAAGAGGGATTTACAGGTGTTAATATTGTTTGGGCCACAGGCAAACGTCAAGATCATCACGTAAATAATATTTTGACCCTTTCAAAATACTCAGAAAGAATTTCACTAAATATAATTGATGATTATTCAAGAATATATCCTTGTCCTAATTTGTATAAAAAGTGGTATCAAAAAGGAACATCAATATCATTAATTCCAGTTGGGGAGGCAACAGGTGTAAATACAAAGAATTTGAGATGGAACCTCTCAAATGAGCGATTATTTTTACCAAACTTTACCAGTAGTTCAAACGAAGTATTGGAAGATGGATTCGTGGAAATCTCGTTTAAAGATGGTCATCTTTTAGTTATGGAATGTTGGGATTGATTACGAACTTTCGGGCATGAAAGTTATATCCTATAACCTAAATGGTATTAGAGCAGCTTGTAATAAAGGGCTAGTTGAATATTTAAAAGAAGAAAATGCCGATTTTGTTTGTTTTCAGGAGTTAAAGGCTTTACCAGAGCAAATAGATATTCCTGCATTTGAGGCATTAGGATATTATTGCTATTGGTTTTCAGCGCAAAAAAAGGGGTATAGCGGAGTAGGGATTCTAAGTAAGGAATTACCAAAAAATATTGTAGAGGGTATAGGTCATGAATTGTTTGATTTTGAAGGACGTGTATTGCGATTAGATTTTGATTGGGGAAGTATTATTTCTGCATATTTTCCTAGTGGAACAACAGGTGATTTAAGACAAACTGTTAAAATGGAATTTTTAGAAAATTTCTACACGCATATTGATCAATTACGCAAAGAACAGTCAAACATTATTGTTTGCGGTGATTATAATATTTGTCATGAACCAGTTGATATACACGACCCTGTTAGTAATAAAAATAGTTCTGGCTTTTTACCTGAAGAAAGAGAGTGGATGACCCGATGGTTTAATAGTGGTTTTGTGGATTCTTTCCGAGTATTGCATTTAGATGAACCTCACAATTATACATGGTGGAGTTACCGTGCGAATGCAAGGGCAAATAATAAAGGTTGGAGGATTGATTACATTTCAGTGAGTGAGGAATTAGCAAAAAAAATAAACGGCTCGGGAATACATCCTCAAGCCGTTCATAGTGATCATTGTCCTAGTTGGACAGAAATATCAGTTTAATCTACCCAACGTTCAGTTATTCCACCGTTTGGTGTAATTATCATCATTTTTGTCTTCACTGTATTATTGTGAACTGTGTTTACAGGTATTTTTCGTGTAAACGAAACGTTCATTGTATATACCATTTGAATACTTGGCTCGAGTGGATTTGGGTTAATCACCGCATCAAATGAGTTCCCTGATATCCTGTTATGGAACAATGTTGATCTGTTAGGACGCTTTGCAGTTTCTTCTGCATTATCATCAGAAATTGCACTTACTGCCATAGGTTGATAATTTACATATTGGTCAACTGGGTCAACTTGGTTGGTATTTTCAGATACAATCCTGTAACAGGTATCTAGATTAACCTTTAGCTCTTTGAATGATTTCATTCTTTCATTTAAGATAGAAATTGCCGCTTTTCTCATTTGATTTTTTGCAAAATGTGTTGAATCATAATGATATTCTACTTTTATTAAATCATAGATTTCGCATTGCGCTGCAATGGTAAAAAGTCGATCAAGTTGCTCAGGTTTGTCATAACGAACATGAATGTTCTTTTGCATTTCAAAGCCTTTAGGAACTTCAATGTAGGCACTTGAAAATAATTTTTTTTCTTTTCTGAAGATAGGAACCAATGCAATCATATCTACATAAAAGCTTTCAGGTTTAAGCCCAATTTCCTTCCCCATATTAACAAATTTTCTAACTCTCTTGGTTAGCTTACTATCTAATTCAACAATTTTTTCACCTGCTTGATTCATGTGAAAAATTGCCGTGTAACCGGTAGGTTCGGCATTTTTTAATACTTGGATGGTTAGATTGGTATTGTTTGCGTCAGAATATGTTCCTTGTTGAGCTTTTTTGTTATCTCCAAAGTTCCATTGATGCGAAACTATACCTTGATTTATTTGAGCTTGATTTGCCATGGGGGCAGCAAATGAACGATTCTCGTAGGTAGCGTTCATTTTAAAACGATTGTTTTCATTCCATGTGGAATTACCGGATACTTGAGCCTGTGAGCTAAAGGCGATGGTTATGCCAATTAGACCAAAAAGTAAATTTTTCATAGTTTGATTTATTGTGTAACGAACTTATATACCTTAAGGGTACACAAAGTTGTGGGTTTTGTTATTAATTGTAAGTTTTTTACCTGAGTATGACTCGGTATGACCAATGATTTGAGCTTCAATGCCATAGTCTTTTGCAATGGAAATCATATTTTGAGCAGATTTTTCATCAGTGTATATTTCAAGTCGATGACCCATGTTAAACACTTGGTACATCTCTTTCCAGTCTGTATTACTTTCTGACTGAATTAATTTAAACAATGGTGGTACGGGTAATAAGTTCTCTTTTACCACGTGCAAGTCATCAATAAAATGAAGAATTTTTGTTTGACCGCCACCAGAACAATGTACCATGCCTTTAATTTGATTTCTACCAACTTCCTCAATGATAGATTTTACAAGTGGTGCATAAGTTCGAGTTGGAGAAAGTACCAGTTTTCCCGCATCAACGGGACTTCCTTCAACTGAGTCCGTTAAAAAAGTCTTACCGCAATATACTACATCATTGGGTAGTGATGTATCGTATGATTCGGGATACTTTTCTCTGTAAATATTGGAAAAAACATCATGTCGCGCACTGGTTAACCCGTTAGAACCCATACCGCCATTATATTGCTTTTCATAGGTAGTTTGACCATAGCTCGCAAAACCTACTATTACTTGATTTTCATTGATATTTGCGTTGTCTATAATTTCATTTCTTTTAGATTGTGCGATCAAGGTGCTGTCTACCACTACGGTTCTTACCAAATCACCTAAATCAGCGGTTTCCCCACCCGTTGTATGTATTTCAATCCCATGCTGGCGCATGTTTTCGCAAAATTCTTCCGTTCCGTTTATTATTTCTGCGATTACCTCTCCAGGGATATTTCCCTTATGTCTGCCTATGGTGCTGGAAAGCAAAAATGGCCCAGTAGACCCAACACACAATAAGTCATCTGTATTCATGACAATGGCATCTTGGGCAATTCCTTTCCATACCGAAATGTCTCCCGTCTCTTTCCAATAAAGGTAGGCAAGACTACTCTTAGTACCCGCTCCATCGGCGTGCATGATGGTACACATTTCAGGGTTTCCTGATAATTGGTCTGGAATGATTTTACAAAACGCTTTAGGGAAAAGTCCCTTGTCTAGGTTTTTAATTGCGTTATGGACGTCTTCTTTTTGGGATGAAACTCCGCGTTGCGCGTATTTATTAGACATTGATACAAATATACATTGAAAAGGGCAGTTGTAATTTACAGATGTTGTCTTGAATTGAGGTAGTTTACCCAATGCACTGTATTTTGTTCAATTATTTGATATACCTTCTCAAAACCTTCTTCTCCACCGTACCATGGGTCAGGGACATTTGAATTCGGAGCTTCAGGGTCTAATTCACGAAATAAATGGATCTTATCTTTTTGTTCCTGAGTTCTACAAAAGTTCAAAACTTGAAAATGAACATCGGATGCCATAGTTAATATTACATCAAAATCCATTAGATCTCCCAAAGTAAGTTGACGGCTGATTGAATTTACCTCAATTCCATGTGATTCTGCATTCCTACGAGTTCTTTCATCTGCTTGTTCACCATTATGATATCCGTTGGTTCCACAAGAGTCGATGTAATATTGATCGGTAAATCCTAAAGTTTCAATTTTATGTTTAAATAATGCTTCCGCCAACGGGCTACGACAAATATTTCCTAGACATACAAAGAGAATTTTTTTCACAAGACGAAGATATCAAAAACAGAAAAATAGATAATTAATTTTTTATAATAGTCTCAATATCTGAGCTTTTAAATTTAATCAATAACGAAGTCCCGTCATCGTTATCAACCACGCCGTATATTTCATTCTGAGTATTTATTCCCACACCCTCCAATTTCAAATTTTTATTTAGCCTAGAAGAAGCTACCTTCAGAAATCTAATATCATTAATATCTAAATTTGGAGTTGTTGAATTTATTGAAGATGATTTTACAGGGATAAAACATATAAAACTGCCTAGAATATCGCCGTCATTAATTATTCCTTTATCATCTTCAACTGAAGCGCACAGAAAAAGACCACCTGCTGAACTCGAATATTCTCCTCCAGATAGCGTAGATTTTATACCTTGGATCGATGGCATCAAACTATCTAACTCTAACTTAAACTTCAATTTAGGTACTTCAATAGAATGGGTAGAATCTTTAAAATATTTTTTCCAGTCACTTAAACTGTAGAACAATAGTGAATTGGTCTCTCTATTTACTAGTGCAAAATGATTTGCAAAATTTAATGCACCTTCAATATTCCATTTTTGGGGTTTAATATCTGCGTCTTTTTGAAGTTTTTTATAAGTTTGTTCTAAGGAAGTAAACCTTAAATTTTTCGAAGAAATATCATATCCAAATTGGAAATACCGACTTGGATATTTTGAACCAGATCCCCACCCCCAAATAACAGAATCTTCCATTATGTAATTTAGGGCTTCAAAATCAAGTTTATATTTTTTCTCAACACGACCTTTGTTGTTTGTTTTTTGATTGCCAGGAAACTTTATTTTCAACCGTTCGACGTTTAATACTAACAAATCTCTGGCATCATCGCCCACAATAAAAATTGTTGAATCAACACATACGATGCCTGAAGCCGATGGATAATCCTTTATTTCAATAACTTCAAAATTTGAAACAGAGTCAATAACTTCAATATTTTTTGTATTTAATTGGTTGTTACTATTAATTCTATGACATCCGCTGGAAAATGTTGTAAATACAACAATGGATAAAACACTAGAAAGGTATTTGTTCAGAAAATTACCGCTTTTGTTATAATTAAATTTCATTGACAATTTCTTAAATTGGCATACTCTAAAACCAACCTTTATGAACTATCCAAAGATAAATAAAGCACTTTATCTAAGTGTTATCATTTTTTCCTCTCTATTCATAGTAAAATTAAAAGCCCAAACCACCAATCAAAATTTCAGGAACCAGTTAACAGAAGTCCTAGAAAAACTTCCAAAACGAAATCTTGGACCAGGGGCTATGAGCGGCAGAATTACCTCAATTGCGGTTCCTTACCACGTACCTTTCGGAAGTTCAAATAGGAATACAATTTATGTGGGTGCGGCAAGTGGTGGTGTATGGAAAAGTACCGACGCGGGATATAAATGGGAACCCATTTTTGATAAAAATAACGTTCAAAGTATAGGGTCAATTGCAATTGATCCTCAAAATCCCGACGCTATTTGGGTTGGAACAGGAGAAGGAAACCCTCGAAATAGTCACAACTCGGGTAAAGGTATCTACCGGAGTTTAGATGGAGGTAAAACTTGGAAATGTATGGGTTTGCAATCTACTCGAACCATTCATAGAATTATTGTGAACCCAAACAATAGTAAACAGATTTTTGTCGGAGCTATGGGTTCCGTTTGGGGTCCAAATGAGCAACGTGGTGTTTACCGCAGTGATGACGGTGGCGAAACTTGGAAGAAAATTTTATATACCAATTCAAGCAGTGGTTGTGCAGAATTGGTGATGGATCCAGTGAACCCCAACAAGATTTTTGCTTGTATGTATGATTATGAGCGAAAGCCTTGGACTTTTCGCAGTGGTGGACCAGGATCTGGCTTATATATTACTCATGATGGCGGTGAAAATTGGAAAAAAATCACATCAAAAGAAGGCTTTCCAGAGGGTGAATACGGCAGAATTGGTATAGCAATACCTCGTGTAAATTCGAAACGAGTTTATGCAATTGTTGAAGCAAAAAAAACAGGATTTTATCGTAGTGAAGATGGAGGAATAAGTTGGACTCGAATAACTGATGATGCCAATGCTGGAAATAGACCTTTTTATTATCACGAAATATATGCTCATCCCACACAAGAAGATAAAGTGTATAGTATTTGGTCGCAAGTATCACACTCTTTAGACGCCGGAGAGCACTGGAAAATATTGGCAAACTGGGGCGAAATTCATCCCGATCATCATGCATTTTTTATTCACCCTAATGATCCAAATTATATAATCAATGGTAATGATGGTGGTGTAAATATTTCATATGACGGTGGAAAATCTTGGCGTTTTGCAGAAAATATTCCGGTAGGGCAATTTTACCATATTGACATAGATAATTACGAACCCTACAATATCTACGGAGGACTTCAAGATAACGGTAGTTGGGTTGGACCAGCTTATCACTGGAGCAGAGGCCCAATTCGTAATCACGAGTGGCAAGAGGTGTTGTTTGGAGATGGATTCGACTGTTCACCAGTTCCAATGCAAAAAGGAATGGGGTATGCTCAGTGGCAAGGAGGAAATGTGTACCGATTTGACCTAAAATCGCATTTGAATGTCCCCATTAAACCAACGCACCCTGAAGGAAAACATCTTCGTTTTAATTGGAACGCAGGTATGCAGGTTGATCCAATTAACCCTAATGGCCTATATTTTGGAAGCCAATATCTACATTATTCTGAGGACCGAGGAAATACCTGGAAAATTATTAGTTCGGATTTAACCACCAACGATTCTTCAAAGTTAAAGCAGGCTGAAAGTGGCGGTTTAACGGTCGATGCGACAGGTGCAGAAAATTATTGTAGTATTTTGTCAATAGCGGCTTGTAGGAATGATAAAAATATAATTTGGGTAGGAACTGATGATGGAAATATACAGTTGACTCGTGATAGGGGTGTAACATGGAGTTTGGTATCTAAGAATATAAAAGGATTACCAAAAAATGCTTGGATTCCATATCTCTGGATTTCTGAAGATGGAAAAACTTGTTGGGCTGTAGCGAATAACTACAGACAGAACGATTGGGGAACTTATGTTTTTAAATCGATTGATTTTGGAAAGACATGGTTAAATATGACCACCAACAATGTAGAGGATGCAAATGGATTGGTTCTTAGCTTACGAGGAAAATCACAAGATGTAGATTTAGAAATAGAAAACGAAATGGGTTATGCTCGCTGTGTATTACCGCATCCACAGAGTAAAAATTTAGTTTTTTTAGGTACAGATAGAGGGTTATGGTTTAGCATAAACGGGGGTAAAACATGGAGAAAATGGACTGAAGGATTTCCTGCTGTACCTGTTTCTGATTTGAAGATTCAAGAGTATCATAACGATTTAGTGGTGGGCACTTTTGGAAGAGGTATTTGGGTAATAGATGATATTTCAATACTCCAAAATATGGCTGCTGGTGAGGCATTATGTAATGATAAAGAAGAAATTAAGATTGTAAATTCAAAAAATGGAAGATGGGTTGAAAGAATGAATACCCCTGGTGCTCGATTCGTCACGGAAACAGCTTTTGCTGCTCCTGACAAGCAAAGTGGTGTTTTAGTTGATCTGTGGTTGAATACAACAGAGAAATCTAAAATCAAACTTCAAGGAGAAGTATACAATACAGAAAATCAAAAAATCCGTACCCACAGATTTACATTTGATAGCACTGGATATTACAGAATATATTGGAATATGATTGCTGACGGGGTTAGATTCCCATCTCATCATACGCCCAAAGAAGATTCAGACTTGCCATACGGATTAAGAGTGAAACCCGGAAAGTATAAATTGGTAGTTCGTAATCAAGGTGATACTATTAAATTCAAAGACAGCGTCTGGGTGGAAGTTCTACCGCCGACACAATTTGATTTGAATACACAGTATCAAAGAGTACTCGATAAATCTCAAGAATTTGCAGAGGTAGTTAAGAAGGCTACTTCATCTTTTGAGGCGTTGAAACAGATGCAATACAATCTTAATAAGGCGTCTAATATGGAATTTCAATCCAAGAAATTTGGAGATTCAATAAAGTTAGAAATTGCTCAAATCAACAAAAGCATTGACTCCTTGAAGAATAGGTTTATGCTTCCAGAAGGATACAGATATTACGAGGAATCCACGTTAAGATTGATGGATATATTAGGAGAAGCTGGAGGCTTATTAAGAAGTTCGATTGAGTTGAATCAGAACACTGCAAATGCTATTGAGAATGCTCGGATCGCAACCGATAAAATTTCAGATGAAATTAGAGATTTCATTCAAAACCGTTATCAGCCATTTATGGGTAAATTAAATTCAGATAAGGTTTGGGATTGGAGGAAGGAAATCGAAAAATTCTAATTCTGAATTTCGTAGGTTAGATCCATGGTTACAGATGCAGTTTTATAGCGGTCTGAAGTGTTGTATGTGCCTCCCCAACTATATTCATCGGTTGAATTTTGTCCTACAATTTGAAATACTCCCATATCGGCATTTTTCAAATCTCCTAAGGATGCACCCGCTTCCTTGGCCATTATTTCTGCACGCTTTTTTGCATCTTTTGTTGCCTTTGAAATAAGATCATGTTTCAGGCTTTCAAGATTAGTGAAATAGTAACGAGGGCTTCGGCTGTAAAATTCTACTCCCTGATTTAAAACCTCCGTAATGGAACGAGAAATATCTTCCACCAGGTCAATTTTTTTAGAATCTATCTTTACCTCTTGACTCAATTGATATCCCAAAAATTGTTCGCCGATTCTATTTCCTTCCGAATTATATAGGGTCTGTTTCTTTTCATTGGTAGAAACAGACCCAAAAATGATATCGCTCTTGTTGATTCCTTTATTGATAAGGAAATCTTTTACAATGGCTCTATTCGTTTTAAGTTTTTGAAATGAACCCTGTAGTGATTGGTCCATAGCATAAAAATTTCCTTCCCAAACAATTAAATTAGACTCAAAATTTTCAAGACCTATACCTTTTACTTTGATTTCGTTTTTATCAGAATAGCTGTTTCTATGAACGTAAGAGTAGCTTAAAATACTTACAGAAACCACCGCAGCAATTGCTATAAGCCAGTAGTGTTTTTTAATATTTGACATATATAATTAATTAACGTCAGATAGGGGAGATTATTTCAACAGAGAGTTAGAATTATTTATCGCCTAAAATCAATGGTAAACCGTCTTTACCTCCTACAACTACAACTTTGCTATTATCAGACTTAGCCAATTCTTTAGTTGCTTCAATGCCTTTTTCCTTAAGGATTTTATCCGTTAATGATGCACTTAAAATGCGGTTTGCTCGTGCTTTACCTTCGGCGTCAATTCGTTGACGTTCTGCTTCTTGTTTTGCTTTTTCAATGCGGAATTCATATTCCAATGCTTCTTGCTCTTGTTTAAGCTTTCTCTCAATGGCTCCTTTAATAGTTGGAGGAAGAGTTACATCTCTAATCAAAACTTCATTAAGTTGAACAAATTGATTATCCAGAATCTTTTTTGTTTCAGAGTAAATTTCTTCTTGTATAGCATCCCTTTTTGAAGAATAGATTTGTTCTGGTGTGTATCGACCTACTACAGAACGAGTGGCAGATCGAATTGCAGGTTTAATAACGCGTTCCACATATTGCTCACCGCGCTTTTGGTGTAATTCACCTAATTGTTCAAATCGTGGTTGAAACCATATGGATGCTTCCAAAATAATATCCAAACCGTTTGAAGATAATACGGTCATTTTTTCATACCCTTCTTGCTGTCGCACTTCATATTTTATCATCTTATTCCATGGAGCAATTAGATGAAATCCTTCTCCATAAGTGTTTTTTACATCTACACCACCGCTGAACGGACGGTACATTACACCGGCATTACCGGATTCAATAGTTACAGTGGAGTTAAAAAGAAAAATGAGTAATATTACGACCCCAGCAATAGGGAAAAGATATTTACGAACATTAATTTCAGGGGGAGTGTTATTTTGAAAATCCATGCTCTAAATTAACAATATTTTATTGGTTTTCTTATTCAAGTCGTTTAACTGAGTTGATTGTTCGTTTTATAACCGTTTAGTTACGCTACCATTAGTAACTATCATACTTGTATTTCCTGCGTAGATCTTGGTATAACTTTTCATCATAAGAGTATACGTCGAAGTTAAATTGAATAGCTTTGTCCTCTTCAGTAACCCAGGCAGTTCTATAATCAAAATAAACAGGAATTGATTTTTTCATAGAAATAGTAATGGGTTCGCTGCCATCAAATGTATCAGATTCGGTTCGTTTTTCTTCATCGTAAAGGATTTCCGGAATTCTCTGATCATCTTCCTTATTTTTTGCCAATAAATACCGCGCCATTTCGAGGGGATTTTCCAAACGAACACAACCATGACTTACCCAACGATATGGGTGTTTAAATGCCCACTTATTTGGGGTATCATGCATATAAATACTCATATCATTTATGATGTTGAATTTTAATAATCCCAACGAATTATGAGTTCCAGGTGTTTGTCTAAAAATAAATGGTAATTTTTTGGGGTTAAGTCTTCGCCATTTAATACCGGAATCTGAAATTACTTCTTTACCTCTTACGAGTTCGTAATGGTTTTTTCTTATGTACGAGGTATCTCTTAAAATGGCAGGATAAATTTCTTTATGACTTATGCTGTGGGGAACGCGCCAATATGGGTATGCTTGAACAAAATTGATATATGAAACAATCTGAGGCGTGCGCATATCAGTTTTTTTATCTGGTCTTCGGCCTGAACAGGTTTTAAAAATAACGACCGAATCTTTTGCTTTTAGCCGAACTTGGGCCGCTGCGAGATTTACCCAAACATATCTCTGATTAATATTGAAATGGTTAAGCCACCGTTCTCTTTCTAAAGCAATTTGAAGTTTAATGAGCTTTTTTCGATTATCAAGAAACAACATCTCATAAGTTTCAGCTCCTATTTTGCCGTCCGCAACGTAGTTGTTTTCTTTTTGCCATTTGGTGATATATTTTGAAAGAGTATCGTCAAACAGAGTAATGGTATCCGCTACCACAGGGTAACCAAGATTTGATAATTGTTTCTTGATAAAAATAATTCTAGGGTTATATTCACCTAAGAGTAACGTGTTTTCAAATAGTGGAATTTTTAGTGGTTTGATATCATCTTTATCTAGTCGTATTTTACGGAATGCTGCCTTTAAAATTTGATATTTATTTGTTCTTACGGTTTGAATAAACATTGAGTCCAAATCCATTTCCGAAATGCTATCTAAATAGTTTTGTGGTATAGATTTCTTTATTCTTTTTCTCTGATATATACTGAGATATTTCTCAGGATTTAACATTCCCCAATCCGACCATTTTTTCAAACTTAGAATTGCATGAGATAATACAATATCTATCTTGATGGGCAAATCTTCTTGAATACGCAGATTCGTATCAGCAAAGTTTGGTTGTTTATTCAGAAAGTTTAAAACTAACGGTTTAATTGGGAATCCTTCATCTGCAAGTGTATCAAACAGTTTAACTAGTTTATCACGGTACTTAGAATCTTGTATATATTTTAAACCATATAGTCTTGTGTACTTCCTCCGAATCATAAATTCTTTAACTGAAGAATCCATTAGTATTGAATCAGTCAGTTTATTAAGATTAGATTCGATACCGTTTTCCCAATTAGTTGCTTTAATTTCGCTAATTTTTTTTCCAACAGGAATATTTTCAGATTCTCCTGAGCACGAAAAAAATACAATTGTAGAACAGAGCAATATTAATGTTAAAACTATGTGATGTTTTAGTCTATCCATCGAATGATTCCTAATATAATTCAACTCTATTATATATTAGCAATTTGAGTGTGATTATTGAGTAAATGAGCATAAAAACTTTATTAACGGTCATTTTTTGTTCCATTATTTTTGATGTGGTTGGTCAAGATACTATCACAATCGACAGTAATCGAAACCTAAGAGAAATATCTCAAGATTCTATTATAGAAGATGTTAAGGAATTAGAATATTGGGATAATGATAATTTATTTCCATATTACGATGTAAAGGTTGAAGATGTTGACAGTTTTGAAGTTTGTTTGAAACGAGATACTTCATTAAGATTTGTTATTCCACACCATGGAAGAATTAGTTCTCGTTTTGGTCCTCGTCGAGGAAGATTGCATAAAGGGTTTGATATTCGTTTAACTATTGGCGATTCTGTTTTAGCTGTCTATCCAGGAGTTGTTCGTTATGCAAAATATAACAAAGGGGGATATGGTAAACTGATAGTAATTAGACATCCCAACGGTCTTGAATCTTATTACGCTCACTTAAATAATATTTTGGTTTCGCCCAATGAAGAGGTAAAATCAGGTCAATTAATTGGTAAAGGTGGGAGAACCGCAGTAAGAAGGAGTTCACCACATCTACATTTTGAGTTACGCTTTATGGATCATCCCATAAATCCAGATTCACTCTTTAACTGGGAAACAGGAGAGCCGTGGTCTGATACTATATGTTTAACAGCGTACAAATTAAGATTTCCTGCATATGGTTCTGGCGGTTACGGAAGAAATATTCACAATAAAAACGGTACTTCTTCATCTAGATTTTACAAAATTAGAAAGGGTGATACACTATATGGTATAGCGTTGAAGCATCATACTACAGTGAATCGCCTTTGTCAATTAAACGGTATTCGAAGAAATACGATATTGAGAATTGGTAGGGTGTTACAACTACCGTAAATGATTATTTACGGATAAAAGTAAGGGTAGTTCTATAGAGCTCCCCAATAGATGGTTCATCCCATTCTTGCACCAAAACCAATTGCTCAGCAGTAACAGTTTTTACATTTAATGTGTCGTTATATGATGAATCTTCATCATCAAAAATAATAACTTCATTGTTTGCATAAGTGAACGTGTATGTTTGTTCAAGGGTATCTTCTTCATAAAAATTTACAGTGCCGTTCGAAAGAAACTCTACTGTTTCGTCATCAGGATTAAAATCATAAGTATTAGATTCCACTAACTGGTTGATGTAATATAGTTCTTCAAATTCCGTAGTTAAGCCCCATCTCCCATATATGCTAGAGTTTGATGTATCGGTATTTTCACGTGGCTCTTTTTTACAAGAAATGAGTGTGCTTGTTAACGCAAGGAAGCCGATGAATATCTGCTTTATGGTTTTATAATTACCCATATGCAAATTTAAGGAATTGTTGATTAATTTAGTATTGCAACCACAGGATAGTGGTCGGATAAATATTTTATTGGACTTTCTGAATTTCTTAAAAAATAATCAATTTTATACTCAATAGTATTGGAATTTTTAGAAAATATATAGTCAATTCTTTTCTGATTTATTGGTTCATTTTTATGAAATCCGTTGAAGGTGCCTTTTGAAATTTGGTTGGTGCCAAGGTCATCCATTCTTTTTGAAATCCATCGGATAGGTTTTGATGAAGGTAGTAAATTAAAATCACCCATGAGCACTATCTTGGTAGAGTCGTTAGACCATTTTTGTATATGTTTGTAAATGAGCTTCATGCTTTTACGTCTAGGAAGCATTAAATTTTAATATCCCTTTAGGCAGTAAAATTGTTGGTATCCGCAGAATTGATGGTGTGCTGTTACCTGTAGATTTAAATTTTGATAGAATTTCGGTTAAACATTTAAGTTCAGGAACATATAATTTATTGTGGAAGGATAGAGATAATAGAATACATACAGAACGATTCATAAAATTAGAATGAGATTATTAGTTTTAGCCTTAATAGCGGCATTGTCAATCACTTCATGTGATGAGCAAGATGTATTGTGTACTATGGAATTCCGTATGCTCAGCGTTGAGGTTTCAGGTGATTCAACTGTAAGAATGTATACCGTTGATGTTCGAAATAAAGATACTATAGAGGGATACGAAATATTTGACTCTAATTGGTGTTTTGCCGATGATGGTGAATGGTTTAATCGGTTGAAAAGGGATGAAAAACGAACGATAAATATTGTGGCTCTTAGTAAAAGTGGAAAGACGGTAAAAGCTGAATGCGTAATTACTCGTGATGCCTGTCATATAGACAAAGTTGCTGGTCCAAAAAGTATTGAATATCCTTTATAGAACGCTATTATGCCGCAAGGTTTAAAATAGTCGATCTTGATAAATTTATATCAACGTATTATAACCTTTAAGGATTGACCTTTAATTCTTAAAAAATAAATTCCTGGTTTTAATGATTGAACATCAATAGATTGTTCAGGTTTTATTATCCCGGTTAGGATTGTTTTTCCTATGCTGTTGAACAAATAATATTCTGAGGGATAAACTAAACCTGATAATTGCATTTTATTGTTTGCCGGATTAGGAAATACTGATATTGTGGAGTATTTTAATTCTTTATCAAGTGTTAATATTTCTGGGTTCCCACATGCTCCTGCAAAGTAATTTTCTTTTTCAAATCTTTCGGTAGCGGCAACTTTTGAAGTTTTCATTTGGTTAGGCAGCCCAATTTTACCCCAATGATTTTCACTTACGAATTTTGGTTTTTTTGTGTAGAAATAACTGATATCTGAGAGGCTATCGGTACCTGCTGGTGATACAGTGCCTTTATTATTATTTGCAAAAGTGAATTGATCTCTGCCCTGAATAGTGTAATTCACTGCACTGTATGGAAAATCTGTATTAGGTATTTCATTACCAATAAAATTTTGTGAAGGACTCGAAGTATCTGAAAAGAAAATTCCAAACAATGAAGCACGGTTTCTCAAGAAAGTATTATGTGGTCCATTGGATCCGTGAGAATTATCTACAACAATATTTTGCACATCATTTTGTTCGAACAAATTTGCAAAAACATAATTACCATGTAGTACAAGGTCTCCAGCAGAATTCGATGGAAAAATGGGATTTACTCCAGTCCAAAATGGATCCGTTGAAAAATTATATGAAATAACATTGCCATTAGCTCCTGATTGAAGAATAATGCTGTGTCGAAGATGTTTAAAAATGTTGTTTTCAATCAAACATTCATTGGTGGTAGATTGCAGAACAACTCCATAAGCTCTGCCTCCCCCTCCGTAATCAAATGCATCATGGAAAAAACATCGCTCTATCTTTGATTTAGTAACGGCATTAAATTCAACATGGCCAAAGGTTGTATTATATGATTCAATACCACTAATCCAAGTATTTGCAGCATAACTAAAATGAATATTACTCGATTGTTGGGGAGCGGTATTGTCAATTCTTTCAATGGAAAAACATTCGAGCCCGATATTCTCATTTATTTTAAGCTTGATAATCTTTGGCTTTCGGATTACAGGATAGTTTAATCGTAATTCTGATTCAAAAAATACAGTGTCTTCAACGATGGTATCAATTTGAACTATCTGCCCAACAGTTTCTCTTGCCCAGGAGGAAAAAACCAAGTCTGAATCATTTTGATATATTTTAACCCAATCACCTTGAGAAAAACTATTAGTATTATTGATAAGTATATAATCTTCTCCATTATTTGCGCTTGACTTAAGAGAACTGGTATCTGATTTAAGCGGAATACCCGAAGCATTAATTGAGTGTCCCGAACCATTTAGGTTAAAAATGAAACGAGTTGAATTTGCACCGTCTCCCGAAATAATACAGTTACTCGGTAATTCTAACGTAGAATTAAATAAATAAGTACCGGTAGGAAAATATAGGTGTTTACCTATTGTGCCATCAATTTTTAGTAAGCTATCAATTTTTTCATCCACTGCAACTTTTCCTGTAGTATCAATTTTGAGATCTACAACATTAAATAAAGTAAATCCAATTGTATTGGTATCTTTTAATCCGGCACTTTTCCAATTCACAGATCTGTGATTGGGTAATACTTGAGCTTTGATAGAAAAAAACCAAAAACAGATTAAAAGAAATACATTGAATTTCTTTGGAATGGATGGATTAATAATAATCAGCTTGGTCAAAATCAGGATTTTTTCTTTTCGACAAAATTACGAAATATAGATTATGAGCTAAAATGAAAGCATCTTAATTTAATTGAAAAGCCCAAAAAACATAGCTTTTAGGCACATAAATATTGAGAAATTTTCGATCTGAGTTAATTCTTACAGTTCAGCAAAGTTTTCAAGCTTAAATTTGTATTAAATATGTTTCAATTTCACCCTAAAAAACTCTTAATTCTTGTATTGATTTGTATTACTAGGTTGGGTTTTTCATACAACATAACATTCCGTGTCGACATGAATAACGAAGTACTATCAACTAACGGGATTCATATTGGAGGAAATTTTCAATCTGAAGCAGGGTTTCCTTCAAACTGGGACCCAAGTACTACTCAAATGTTGGATAATGATGGCGATAATATATTTGAGATTACTCTTGATATTCCTGCAGGTTACTGGGAATTTAAATATATAAACGGGAATGTATGGCCAGCAGCTGAAAACGCACAAGGTTCTTGCACTGTTGGCGGCACCAACAATAGATTCTTGACCGTTTCCAATTCAGATTCAATTTTAGAGATAGTAGTTTTCAATAAATGTCCTCAAAATTCTAACAGCAGTGAATTCAGTTATCCGGATACCACAGGAACATTAAAATGGTGGAATGAACGAGTATTTTATGAAATATTTGTTAGAAGTTTTGCAGATTCTGATGGTGATGGAATTGGCGATTTCCAAGGAATTATAGATCACATAAATTACCTAAACGATAATAACCCTAACACAAATACGGATCTTGGAATTGGCGGTATATGGTTAATGCCCATGATGGAGTCAAGCAGTTATCATGGCTACGACGTGGAAGATTATTATTCCGTTGAACAGGATTATGGAACTATATCAGATTTCCAACGACTACTTGATACTTGTCATGCACACGGAATAAATGTGATTATTGATTTAGTTATTAATCATTGCAGTAATAAAAATCCCTGGTATATAAAATCTGCTCAAAATGATGCTAAATATGCTAATTGGTTTCGATGGGATGCAAATCCTCCGACAGATTTAGGCCCTTGGGGACAAACTCTATGGCACTGGAATTCAACAAAGCAATCTTATTATTATGGGTTGTTTTGGAGTGGAATGCCAGACTTGAATTATGAGGAGCCAGCAGTTTTTGAAGAAGTAAAAAAGATTACAAAATATTGGTTAGACATGGGTGTTGACGGATTCCGCTTAGATGCATTTAAATATTTATATGAGGATAATAACTCAGTAGAAAATACACCTGAAACCTTTAATATTTTATATGAATTAAGAAATTATGTAGAATCCATAAATCCAGATGCATTTATGGTAGGAGAAGTTTGGGATGCAACCTCTAAAATATTGCCATACGTTTCGGATACTACTTTGAATAGTTGTTTTGATTTTGATTTAGCCGGAAGAATTACCTCAGCGGTTTCAAATAATAATATTTCTGGATTACAGCAACATTTAGAATTCATTCAGTCAGTATATCCTAGAAGCCAATATTCTACCTTTTTAACCAATCATGATCAAGATAGAATCTACAGTGTTCTTAATGACGTTGCAAAGATGAAACTCGCTGCATCAGTTTATTTGAGTTTGCCGGGAATACCTTTCGTTTATTACGGTGAGGAAATAGCTCTAACAGGTACCGGAGACCATCTAAATATTCGAACTCCAATGCAGTGGAATGGCAATTCTCAGGCGGGATTTACCTCGGCTACTCCTTGGAGAGGTTTTGCCCAAGATTATAAAATCAACAATGTAATGTTACAACAGTTGGATAGTGAATCCATTTGGAATCACTACCACAAGTGGATAAACCTGAGAAATAATTATGACGCCTTAAAAACTGGTATTTACTGGCCAGTTTTGTATGATAATTCAGAATTATTGAGTTACATCAGAACCCATGCAAGAGGAAACGAGGAAGAGTTAATTTGGATAATTCACAATACGGGAGAAAATAACGTTGATTTAGATTTACCTAAAAGTATCTTTCCATTAGAATCGGGTACATATTACATTTATGATGCTTTTAATAAAACTAAACTAGGTAACATACTCGTTAATGATAGTGGTGATATTACAGAATATTCAACCACCATTAATTTAAATGGGCAAAGTAGTAATGCATTTTTAATCTCAGATGATGAATCATTATCAATAAATGCCGATATCAATAACATCCATTTCTATCCAAACCCAGTTAATGATATTTTACATATAAATTCACTAACTCCATTGGATAAAGTTACCGTTCTGTCTATTATTGGAGCAGTCTTAAAAACTAGATACTTTAAATCTAAAAAATCAATAAAATTAAGTATTACAGATTTACCGTCTGGGGCTTATTTGCTGAATATGCATTCAATAAATGGAATCAATCGAATCGAAAAGTTTATAAAGATTAATTGATTTCTAGCAGTAGCGTACTGGCTTCGGCAACTTGTAAAGAAATTAAGTAGTAATAAACCTGATCTAGTTTCAGTTGAGTTTGTATATTATTCTTGAAACGTTTCCTTTTATTGTATAAATCCTTTATAAGGTCTAATTCAGTCTTACCGTTTTACAACGGCAATTAGCACAATCAGATTTTGAATATCTAAAAAATGTATATTTCAAAGATAAAAACTACATACATGTGAATAGCGCTCCATTAACAGGGGTGTTTGGACCCATAATTATTGAGGATGGAGAAGTTTGGAGTAGAGTTTTTAACGGATTTTATACTACATCTAGTGGTTCAAGTTTTGCTGCTCCTTATGTTACAGGAACCATAGGTTTAATGTTGTCCCAAACTCCTTGTTTAACAGTTTTTGAAATTGAAAGTATTTTAAAATCTACAGCAGATTCATTAGATCAATTGAATCAGGTGAAACATCTTCATCAACAGGTGAAACTAAAGTGAAACAAAAATCGAATAAATCCGATGAGAAATAAAAAATTCAGAAATGCTAAGTGTTGATAACTAAGGATTTAGA
>JAURNR010000055.1 GCA_030830065.1 Bacteroidota bacterium
CAAAACCCAGACGCAAATCGTCCTGTTCTACTCTAAGTCGCTTGTTGTTGTCACCATAGCGCTTTAATGATAATAATGATTCCCAATTCATATTACAAATCTAACATTCTTAAACAGTATGTTAACTAAACTTTAATTTAAAAGATAATTCATGATGTTAACTTAACGACAAGATTCTCAAAGTTAACCTTAAGCTAAAATAAAAACAAAGTTCTCAAGATAGATTTGCATTAAATAAAAATCAAAAAAATGAAAATATTAAAATTAAAAAATCTGATCGTCGTTACCTTACTAACTACATTTTTAGCCTGCTCGGAGGAAGATCCTATAATCGAGTATATAACAATTGTTGAAACTGTCACTGAAACTGTTGAAACTATTGTAGATGTTGATTCCTTTTCTAACTCAACATTAGAAGGAAATATTACCTCTGACTTAACATTAGATAAAAACATGATTTGGTTACTTAAAGGACGTGTAGCCGTTACTGAAGGTGTGACCTTGACAATTCCCGCTGGAACGATTATCAAAGCCGCTGCAGGAACTGGAGCAGATGCTTCAACGCTTATTATTGCAAGAGGTTCAAAATTAAATGCTTTAGGAACTAAAGATTCACCTATTATATTTACATCAGAGTCTGACAATATTTTATTAGGTGGGAGTTATCCTAGTAATGGTCCTTCATTAAATATTGAATCAAGAGGTTTATGGGGAGGTGTAATAGTTTTAGGTAAAGCACCTTGCTCCTTTGCGGGAGATGTTACTGAACTTCAAATTGAAGGAATACCCACTTCCGATAAAAATGGATTATACGGAGGAACTGACGTTACTGATAATTCAGGAACAATACAATACATTTCAATCCGTCATGGAGGTGCAGAAATTGGAGAAGGCAATGAAATCAATGGCTTAACACTTGGAGGAGTTGGATCAGGAACAACAATTGATCATATTGAAGTCATCGCCAATGTAGATGATGGTATCGAATTTTTCGGAGGCACTGTTAACGCTTCAAACTTGTTAGTTTGGGGTCAGGGTGATGATGCATTGGATATTGATCAAGGCTACGCAGGAACAATTGATGGAGCATATATCATCTTAGAATCTGCATCTGATCATGGTCTTGAAATTGATGGCCCTGAAGGATCTGCCCCAGGAAGTTTTACCATTAAAAATACAACAATTATTGGTGCAACACTAAACTGCAATGCTTCAGGTGTAGATGGTGAAATGGCAGATTTCAGAAAAGGTGCAACTGGAAATTTGATAAATATACTGTTCTCCAATTTTGCAGTTGGTAAAGATGTAGAATTAGATGCAAGTGCAGATGCTACAAGTTATACATCTGGTAATTTGACTTTTACAAATATTAACATACTATATCCAAGTGATAAGGATGGAATAACCTGTTCAGATGTTGAATTATTGAATCAAATATTTGATGACAAATCCGATGAAAGCACTTTTGAAAATGACGCTTTAACATTTGCGAAAATAATAAGTAGTGATGAAAGTGAGGGAATAACAAACAAATCGGAATTTGATTGGACTTTTTACTCGCGTTAGTAGCAAAACCTCTAATTAAATTAATTGCCTGAAATTCTTTCAGGCAATTCTATTTTACTTAACTATTAATATCCATTAAATGAAACAATCTTACATATCGTTTTTTATATTACTCTTCAGTTTTATGGGTTATTCACAACAAGGTATTTCCGGAACCTTAATTGATGGTGACTTTAATGAACCCCTTCCTTTTGCTAATATTTTAGTAAAAGAAACGGGAGATGGAATAACCTCAGACTTTGACGGGAAATATGCCTTTGAATTAAGTGCTGGGACATATACTCTTGTTTTCTCATTTGTAGGTTATGAAACAAAAGAGATTACCAGTATCATTGTAATAGGCGATAATTACACAACTACCGATGTGGTTTTAAATAGTGTCGCTCAAGGATTAGATGAGGTAATTGTAAGTATTGAAGCAAGAAGAAATACAGAAACTTCAGTACTTGAAATTCAAAGAAAATCAGCAAGCTTATTGGATGGGATTTCTGCTCAAGCCTTTAGAAAAATTGGCGCAAGCAATATTGCATCAGCAATTAAAAGTGTCCCTGGAGTTTCTGTACAAGATGGAAAATATGTGTATGTGAGGGGTTTGGGTGATCGCTATTCAAAATCGATTCTAAATGGAGTAGATATTCCTGGACTAGATCCAGATCGTAATACAATACAAATGGATTTATTCCCAACCAATATGCTCTCAAATGTATTGGTGATAAAATCAGCACGTGCGGATTTACCTGCTGATTTTACTGGAGGTGTTATTGATATTGTTACTAAAGAATTTCCTAATCAGGAGGAATTCTCGATTTCTTTGAACACTGCATATAACCCAGACATGCATTTTAATTCAAACTATTTAAGTGATAAAGGAAGTCAAACCGATTTCTTGGGTTTTGACAACGGGATGCGAAAAAATAAAATTGCAAATAGCTTCTTAGGTAATACATTTGATCCTCGTTTCAATCAAACAGAAGAAGGGTTATCCATTATAAATAAAATAGCAAATCAATTTGACCCACAAATGGCTCCTAATGTTGGAACTAGTAATTTGAATTATAGTTTTGGTATTTTCTATGGTAACCAATTCAAATTTGGAGAAGACAAATCAATCGGAATCTTGGGGTCACTTTCATATAAAAACGAACAGTCTGTTTACGAAAATGCTCAAAACAACATCTACAATTTCAGTCCAGATAAAAAAGTGTTTGCATTTGAAGAAAATAGAATTCAGTCAGGAACTATAGGGAACCAAAATGTGATTGCAAATGGTTTGATTGGAGCAACATATAAATCTGCAGCTACTAAAATAAAATTTAATGCACTTCATATTCAAAATGGTGAAAGTACTTCTGGAAGTTTTAGACAGCTTACTCGTTTTTCTGACTTTATTGATTTCAATAAATATAATTTAGAATATACTGAGAGAAGTATTTCAAATGGAATGCTTTCTGGATTGCAAAATTTTTCAGAGGGTGACTTTAAAATTGAATGGACTTTATCAGGAACTTTAGCAAAAGTTCATGATAAAGATATAAGAAATACTACATTCCAAGATGAGGAAGGTATCTTCAGTTTTCAGGAAAATACCGAACCTAAACGAATTTGGAGAACACTAGACGAAAACAATCTTGTAGGAAAGATTGATGCAACAAAAAAAAATCAGTTTTTAGGATCAAATGCTGTATTTAAATTTGGAATTTATCGTTCACAAAAAGAGCGAGACTTTTCCATTGCTCAATATTCCGTAAGTTCAACCTATACTTCAGAGCAGGATTGGTCAAATTATGCAGGAGATCCAAATCAATTATTTAATCCCAATAACATTATTGGCCCTTCCAATCCTGAGGGATCTTATATCAACCCTCAAACCACTATTAGTCAGGATGCTAACCTATTCAATTCAAAGCAATTTAATCTAGCAGCTTATATCTCCAATGAATTTAATATTTCAGAAAAACTGAAATCCATTCTTGGGTTTAGATTTGAAAACTATCAAGTGCATTATACCGGAGAAAACAGTCAGTTGGGTCAAATCTATGATAATCAAAAAATTATAAATAAAAGCAACCTTTTCCCTTCTTTAAATTTTATTTATAGTCTAAAAGAAAATCAAAATTTACGTATTGCTTATTCATTGACTACTGCTAGACCAAGTTTTAAAGAAGCCTCTATTGCAGAAATCTACGATCCTTTATCAAACCTATTTTTTATAGGAAACATCAACATTAGACCCACTTATATTGACAATTTTGATATTCGATACGAAGCCTTTGGAGAAAAGGCACAACTATTAGCATTTAGTGCTTTTTACAAAAACTTAACGGATCCAATAGAAATTGGGTTTGTAGCGGCTTCTACTTCAAATTATACCCCTTTAAATCTAGAAAACGCTACTGTTTTCGGAGTTGAATTAGAACTGAGACGCAGTATTAACTCGCTCTTTCCAAGTATAAGAAATCTAGTTTTAAACTTTAATGGTTCTTACATTATTTCTGATGAAAAGTATAGTGAAGATGAGTTTAAATTAAGAACATTAGGATTAAGAGAAGGACAAACTATAAGTAATTCTAGACCTTTACAGGGTCAATCACCTTATTTAATCAATACCGGCTTAGATTATAATAATCAAGAAAAAAACGTACAAATTGGTTTGTATTTCAATGTTCAAGGAAAAACGTTGGAGGTAGTTGGAGATGGCTTTTACCCTGATGTTTACACCATGCCATTTAATAGCTTAAACTTTAATTTAATTAAGCAATTTAAAGGAAATCGATCTCTTACTTTTAAAATAACAAATTTATTAAATGACGAACGAGAAAGTCGATTTGAAGGCTTTAATAACGAAAGTCAATATTTTAAATTACGTAATGTAGGAC
>JAURNR010000056.1 GCA_030830065.1 Bacteroidota bacterium
AAACATACAGGGAAAGCAATTAATAGGTCTTAAGGATAGTCAGTCAGGCCAAGTATCCCTCATGCGTGCTGCTCCCGAAATTGCGAGGGCAATTGGCCTAGATCATGGTAATGATGGAATAAAAGCGGAGGTAATTGTTCGTGAAATGGAAATATCATACCCGGACCTTCGTTATATTAGGGTTTACGCTGTCCCTATTGAAGAAGCTTTTGTAAAAAACACCGAATCAAAAAAGATTGGATTGGCCATTATAATGACTGATATAACGGAAGAAAAGGTCAGTCTTGATGAAAGGATAGAAAGCGAAAAAGTTTCCAGTATAATGGATCTTGCTGCTGGAGTAGCCCATGAACTTGGTAATCCGCTTAATTCAATACATATACATTTACAAGTTTTAAGACGAAATTTATCCTCCCCGAGTCCCAAAAATAAAAAAACGGATAAATCCTTAACTGCATGTATAAATGAAGTCGAAAGGCTTGATGGAATTATAGCACATTTTCTAAAAGCTATCCGACCCCAAGAACCTGACTTTAAGAATATAAACCTACTAAATGTAATTGAAGAAACAGTCCGACTAAAAAAAGAAGAATTAAGCATTCAAAAAATTAATGTATCGATGGAAGCTGGAGTAAGAGAACCCATTATCAAGGGTGATTCAGAACAGCTTAAGCAAGTGTTTTTTAATGTCTTAGGAAATGCAATAGAGGCAATTAAGGTGAACTCTACGATCAGAATAGTTACTGGTCTTGAAGAAAATTTTGTACATGTTAAAATAATCGATCATGGAACCGGAATAAGTAAGGAGGATTTATCTAAGGTTTTTGAACCCTACTACACGACCAAAAAAAGTGGACATGGTATCGGCATGATGATTGTTCATAGAATTATGAGAGATCATGGTGGCGATGTTGGTATTGATAGTAAAGTTGGTGCAGGTACCATTGTTACTCTTCGTTTTCCAAGAAATTCTACGCGTCGAAAATTACTTGAGTCACAAATAACTAAAACATAATGATAAAGATGAACCCAAATTTGCTTATAGTTGACGACGAACAACATACTCGAGAAGGTTTAGAGTTAGCCCTGGAGGATAACTTTGAAGTATTTTTAGCTTCTAATCCTGAAGAAGCGTTTAATGTAATGGAATCTGAACCTTTGGAAGTAATTCTCACTGATTTAAGAATGGGTCATCAAAGTGGGATGGCTGTCATTGATCGGGCCATTTCACTTTCTAATAACCCAATATGTATAATGATGACGGCATATGGAGAAGTTGATGTAGCAGTAGAAGCAATGAAAAGAGGGGCTTTTGATTTTCTTTCAAAACCAGTAAATCTCGAAAAATTAGATTTACTTATTAAAAGAGGGTTAGAATCTAAGAAATTAAAAAAAGAAAACAAGGACTTACATAATCGTTTGGATAAAAAGTATAGTTTTCAGGGAATACTTGGAAAATCTCCTGCACTTGAGCAAGTACTAGAAAAGGTTAAACTTGTAGCACCATCAAGGGCGACTATTTTGTTAACGGGTGAGACAGGTACGGGAAAAGAATTGGTAGCTCAATCTATTCATCAAAATAGTGATCGATCAAGAGGTCCTTTTGTTCCTGTTCATTGTGCTGCCCTTCCTTCAAATTTACTTGAGAGTGAGTTGTTTGGACACGAAAAGGGAGCCTTTACTGGGGCTACAGAAAGAAGAATAGGGCGTTTTGAATCTGCTAACAAGGGCACGTTGTTTCTCGATGAAATAGGAGAAATTGATTCAACTACGCAAGTAAAGTTACTTCGTTTTCTTGAAACTAAATCAATTGAACGATTAGGCAGTTTAAATACACTAGAAATTGACACCCGTTTAGTTTGTGCGACCAATAAGAATTTATTACAAATGACACAAAACGGTAAATTTCGAGAAGATCTTTATTATCGATTAAATGTTGTCACTATTGAACTACCCCCTTTATCAGAACGGGGAGACGACATCGCCCTTTTACTTGATTATTTTCTATTTCATTTTTCCAAAGAAAATAATTTCCCTACACCTCAATTAAATACCGAAACTATTGGAATTTTAAATTCCTATTCCTGGCCTGGTAATATTCGTGAGTTGCGAAATTTTTGTGAAAATTTAGTTGTTTTAAATAGAGGGGGCGTAATTACACCATATGACTTGGATCCTCGTTTCTTTGACCAAAATATTAATCAGGATTCTACTTTGTCAAATTCTCCCGCCTCTCTTTCAGTTGAAGATAATGAAAAAAGACTTTTACGAAATGCTCTTTTGCAAGCCGGCGGAAATAGAACAAAGGCTGCTGAACTCATGGGGGTAAGTCGTAGAACCCTTCATCGAAAACTAATACGCTGGCCAGAGTTAGATACTCAAACTAAAAAGAGCATTTAGGAAGGTTGAGAAAATGGCTGCTCGGGCTGGATTCGAACCAGCGACCAAGTGATTAACAGTCACCTGCTCTGCCACTGAGCTACCGAGCAATACATTCCATTATGGAGAATCATTTCCATGCTGTCAATCTTGAGGAATTAAATTTGTTCTCTTTGTACTTTAACTATTTTAAACGTTACTTTTGAATGATAGTTTACATAGGTTTACTTTATCGAATCAAAGAAACAATTTTAATAATTGAAGACGTTGGTTCCGTCCTTTTGATCCAGGAACCAAGTACATATTATAATATTTTGCTCGAAGTAGCCTCTCCTTATAGGCCAATGGAAAAAATTTATAAGCTTTTGTTCCCTGTCCTTTGAATAGAAGCAGGATATTTAAAATTATATTATGATTAAAAACTACTGGTGATACTAAATGTGGCATGAATCGGTGCCCCTACAGTTGCTTGGTGAGTGCTATGTGAATTTGGGAAATAAAGCTCGTCGGTAAGATTCTCAATATTGACCTGCAAATCTGTATTATCAGTAAGTGTGTATGATGCGCCCACATCAACACGAGTGTAATCTGGTAATATGGGGGTAGCAGATGAACCAATTTGGCTTTCGCCTTGGTAAATCACTCCTAAGTTAACCCCTAGGCGGTCAGATAAAAGATAGTTATTCCATACGGAGAATATGTCTTCTGGTGCCTCCCGAAGCCGCCCTCCGGAGCTGGATTCAGCATCTAAGCTAGTATAACTAACACTTATGTACCATTTTTCTGTTAATGATCCAAGAACTTGGAGTTCGAAACCTGTGACATTTGATTTTTCTTTGTAGAATGTCGCACCATTGTCATCGGTTTGCGGTTTGTTAGCTTCAACATTAAAAAATGCACCAGTAAAACTTAGTCCACTAGGCAGTTCATATTTGACGCCAAATTCAGTGTTTTCAAAAGTGTTAGGATCACTCCTGTTATCGTATGCATTTAAACTCGCGTATTGGTCGCCTTTAATTTGTTGGTAGGATTCACTATAGCTAGCATAAAGAGAAGTGTTGTCCGTTACATCAAAAACAATACCTGCTCTTGGTGAAATTGTATCATCTGAATCAGTGTAGTTAGCACTATTCTTAACATCTTTAACATCATAGTCCATTTTATCGAATCGGACACCCAAAACGAGATCAAGAGAATCGGTAAGTTCGATTTCATCTAACAAGTAAGCAGAGACAATAGAAAGATCACCTAAAGTCTTGTCATTGATTGATGTTGTGTAGTTATTAACCGTGGTATTGCCACTTGAGTTGACACCACTACCTCGATTGACCATGAGTCTGGATATTGTAAAAGTTTCAGTGTCAGCGTCAGAGTTATCATCAGGAGTCCAATCTGCATTATAACGATCATTGTCATTTGAAGTCTCAATGAATTCTATACCTGCAATAAGGTTGTGAACGATGTCACCCATTTCAAATTCCCCATTTACTTGGTAGGAAAAGGTAGTTGTTTCGCGTTGAGTAGTATCCAGGTAACCGTCTAGTTTTACAGATCCCGCAGCAGCATCATAACTAGAAGCGTAAAAGTTTTGGTATAGTTTATCATGATCTGAGTGACTCACGGAAAGGCGACCGCTTAATGAATCTGTGAGTTCGTGTTCATAGATTGCTTTAAAAATATGTGCTTCATGTGTTGAGTAATTCTCTGTTGGGTCACCAAAAACAAAATCTTTTAAACTCTCTACAGGTTTTCCATCAGATCCGGTAGGTATACCTCGGTCAATGAACCTTTCTTGGTTTAGGTATTCATATGAAAGGTCCAGTGTACTTCCATCTCCCAAAAGATACTTCATTGTTGGGTTTACTCCAAAAGAATCACCATAATAATAATCTCGATGATTTTCTAGGTTCTCTCCGAACATATTGATTCTGAATGCTTGGTTTTTACTAATTTCGTAATTGCTATCTAATTGAACATTGGTTTCCCCAAAGGTGTCAATGCTACCACTGACAGTATTAAAGCTTTCACCGATTACTCCTTTTTTGGAAACGCGATTAATTATACCATATGCTCCACCGAATCCTGAAAGAAGTGCGTTAGGTCCACGCAAAACTTCAACCTGATCAATATTGTAAAGTGGTCGGAAGTATTGAACATCGTCTCTGATACCGTCTCGATAGAAGTCTTGTGTAGTACGAACACCACGGATTACGGCGGCATCACGATGACCCTCTCCTTGAGATGTGTTCACCCCAGCGGTATAATCAATAACATCACCTATACTCTTTAAGCCCTGAGCCTTGATCTGCTCGCTAGTTATTATAGATAAGCTCTGCGGAATATCTCTGGTAGGCATCGAAGTTTTCATGCCTGATGATAAAGTTGGTGTATTAGAATTGGATTCTACCACGCTCATAGGTGAAAGTTCTGATGGGTTATTTTGAGCATGCCCTAATGAGGTGAGTGCAAAAATTGCGCTTAAGGACAAGAGCAGTTTATGTTTATTTTTCATCATGTTGTTGTATTAAAAGATTTTAAGCAGTTGATACTGAGACTCAATCTCAGTTGATACTGAGACTCAATCTCATTAATAAATGTATGTCAACAACCAAAATAGAAAATTTACGCCATTATTGAGTGAAGTTTTCTTTGCTTGGTCGCTTTAAACTTTGGGTAGTTTAAAACTTTCTCTAACAGAATTTATTTTGAGTATAACTTCTT
>JAURNR010000057.1 GCA_030830065.1 Bacteroidota bacterium
AAACCAATCCAAGTCTACTGCGCTAGCATCTTCCATTGTTCTAAAAAAATCTGCAGGTCTTGGATGTTTAAAAGCCCATCGTTTACAATATTCTTTAAACGCAAAATCAAATAACTCTCTACCCATTACAGTTTCTCTTAGAATGTTTAGTGCTGTGGCTGGTTTTGCATATGCATTTGGACCAAACTGAATAATATTTTCAGAATTCGTCATTATTGGTTCTAATTCTGAAGCAGGTAATTTCATGTATTCTGTGATTTTATGTGCTGGACCTCTTCTGGATGGGTAGTTGTTATCAAACTCTTGTTCGGTTAGAAACTGTACAAAGGTGTTTAATCCTTCGTCCATCCAGCTCCACTGTCTTTCATCAGAGTTTATTATCATTGGAAAGAAGTTGTGTCCAACTTCATGAATTATTACTCCTATCATTCCATATTTAATGGCTTCTGAATAATTTCCCTCCTCATCAGTTCTACCATAATTGAAGCAAATCATTGGATATTCCATTCCATTACTTGCTTCTACAGAAATGGCAACAGGATAAGGATAAGGAATTGTGTATTTACTGTAGGTTTTTATTGTATGAGCTACTACTTTAGTTGAGTAACGATTATAAAGTGCAAAGGATTCATTTGGGTAGTATGACATGCACATCACTTTTTTCCCCTCAACTTCAACAGCCATAGCATCCCAAATGAATTTTCTTGAACTTCCCCAAGCGAAATCTCTTACGTTTTCAGCCTTGTAGTGCCATGTTTTTCGCTCGTTTTTACCTGGTTTTATTGTTTGTGAATTAATAGCCTCTTCTCTATTTCTGACCAAAATTGGTTCATCTGATTCTTGTGCTTTTAGCCATCTTGAATATTCTGTTTTAGACAATACTTCTTTATAATTCTGACATTCTCCAGTAGCACCAATCATATGGTCTGAAGGTACATCCATCCAAACTTCAAAATTTCCGAATATCAATGAGAACTCACCTCTACCTGTAAATTGTTTGTTATTCCAGCCTCCGTAATCGGAGTATACACAAAGTCTTGGATACCATTGGGTGATGGTGAATAAATCATTGCCATCCTCATCGAAATGCTCATAACCGCCGCGTCCACCAATAACCATACGTTCAGGAATTTTATATTTCCATGAGATGTTAAATGTGATTTTTGAATTGGGCTGAAGTACGGTGGGAAGATCTATTCGCATCATAGTATGATTAATTGTGTACTTCAGTTGTTTACCATTTGCATCTGTAACTGAAATGATATCAACTCCGTAACCTTCTAATTTCTGCTCAATATCAAGATTTTTTAGTTCATTTACTGTGAATGGTTCACTAATGTTACTTCCATCAAAATAATTATTTTCTCCTTTTGGGTTATGTTGATTTTCATCTAACTGTAGCCACAAATAGCTCAAAACATCTGGAGACTGATTAAAATAGGTCACTTCTTCCGACCCTGTTAAAACCTTATTTTCTTCATCTAAAGATGCCTTTATCTTATAATCAGCACGTTGTTGCCAATAGGCGTTGCCGGGTGCACCTGATGCCGATCGGAAATCATTGGGATCTGCAATTAAACTGCCTAATTGTTCAAATCTATTACCGTGGTTTGATTTTGGGTTATTAAAAATATTTTGGCTATTGGCTAAACCTGTAATAGCAAATGAAACTATGATTAAAATTAATTCTCTACCCTTAATTTGCATACAGTTGGCGAATATACAAAACAGATGGGATTACTATATAAAGTCTAATATTTGAAACAAAAGTAAAACTGATACTAATACTGAAGTCATGCCCCAAGCAACATTGATTTGATAACGAGTAACTTTTATTTTTACTAATAATATATTGACCAATAAAAGCATTACTGCAAACAACAGTTGACCAATCTCGATGCCCACATTAAAGAAAAATAACGCATACCCAACACCAAATTCTGTAACCGGAAAAATTGAAATCCATTGTTTTGCAAAGCCCATTCCATGGATTAGACCAAAAATTAATATTGCAATGTAAATGAATAATTTACGAGCTTTTCGTCGTTCAATTGTTTTCAATAAACCTGTTATCAAAATAGTTAAAAGTATCAAAATTTCAACCCAAGTGCTTGACATTAATGGCCCATTTAGAGCAACATAAATGAGTGAAATAGAATGTCCAAGTGTGAATAAGGATAATTTATAGAGTGCAACTTTCCAGTGTTTTAGAAGAAAAAATCCCAATGTTGCAGCAACAAATAACATGTGGTCGAAACCAGCAATATCTACAATATGAAAAAAACCCTGCTTAATCCAAAACTCAATATTCATATATATCTTTGAGCAATTCAAAAATGCACATATTTCTCAGAAATATCCTAATTTACATATGCTTTTTTACAACATTGAAAGCTAATGTGAGTGTACATCCTTTTTATGTCGGTGTATCCGAAATTGAATACGATCAATCAGATTCTACTGTTAAAGTTTCAATTAGGCTCTTTACTGATGATTTGCAAAAATACTTTATCGAAGAAGGACATTTTTTTAACCCAGATACAACCAAATTTACAGCAAATTATATTCATCGTTATTTCAAAGAGAACTTCCAAATGATTCTAGGGAACAAAAAGAATAAAGATGAAGAATATTCAATTGGCTTTAAATTAATAGGATGGGAGAGGGTTGAAGATGCTACATGGTTCTATTTAGAAAAACAATCAGTTTCTTTTAATTCAAAAATCGAAATTATTAAAATTAGAAACACTCTTTTGTATTCAGGCGATTACGTTCAAACCAATATTATACATTACATTGAAAACGGAATCAGGGTAAGTCACCAAATGCAAGAGCCAGAAAGCATTTGGAATGTAAACCAATAAAAAAAGGGGCTATATTGCCCCTTTTGAATTAAAGAATTCTTTTTTACTCGACAATCAAAACACCGTTCATCGTCCCGTAATGAGCTGGGAATGTGCAAACATATTTGTAAGTTCCCGCTTCTGGCGCTGTGAATGTTAGGGTTTCTGTTTCTCCAGGACCTAGAATAGCCGTATGGGCTAAAACGTCTGACTCTCTACCTTTTACTTGATAATCATTGTCTGCAGCATTTGCAGCCTCTAATGCGTATTCTTCCGAGTCAATTCCTGCGTTTAGTAAAGTCCAGTTATGTCCCATTTTGTCTTTAGGCATTGTACCAACATTAACTAAAGTTAATACAACTGTGTTGCCTGCCTTTGCACGGATTTCTGACAAATTGTACTTCATTTGATCGTTAGATTCAATAGTGATTTCAACTACACCATCTTCAACTACGGGCATATTTTCCTCAGTTGTAGATTCATTAGAGTTTGTTTCCGATGCAGCTGGTTCTTCACCACCACCGCATGAGGCCAGAGCTCCTAATAAGAAGCTGAACGCAATAAATGTATTTTTCATG
>JAURNR010000001.1 GCA_030830065.1 Bacteroidota bacterium
AAACCACCAACCCGATCCCCATTGAATTTTACCTTTAGCACTTCCATCATTAAAATTTCCAATCATAGTCGCCATGATTTCATTATCAGAGGGATTGAGATTGTACAAAATGGTTTTGGCAAGCTGGTTTTCTAAATCAAGGGCATCTAGATAACGTGAAAGTCCTAATGCTATTGGATAATTGCCAATAGAATCCCAACCGGTATCAGGACCTAGTTTATTAAACATTCGAGTGTTGTTATTTCTCATTGCACCCAAATGAAATTGCTGAACCCAACCTAATTTGTGATAAGCTTTCCCCAGGAAGATTAGTAGGGCTGTCTGAAACTGTTCCGTTTCTTTTTTAGTTGGTGACTGTCCTTTTCTTTTGTTCTCAAAAATACGTTTGACTTCTTTCTCCGAAGCTATTTCATAGGGAATGTACTCTAGACCGTGATCCGATAATCGACAGCCTTTTTCATGAAAGAAATCCATTCTCTTTTGTAAGGCCTCACATAAATCAGTATATGTGGCTATCTCAATAGTTGAAACCTGAGCAAGCTGATCGATGTAGGAATTATAATTTTCTCCATCAATAAATAAGGATTTATCGGGTCTAAAAGCAGTGCTCACTTTGGTTTTAAAGCTAGAGGTCGAAAGGTTAACGTGATGTTCTAGAGTGTCTGTTGGATCTTCGGTGGTGCAAAGCACCTCCACGTTCATTCGTTCAAGTAAAGATTGAGTTGAAAATTCTGAAGTTTGTACAGCAGCAGTTGTTTTTTCGTAAACGTTAACGGCGTTTTCTTTTGACAGTAGTTCCTCAATTCCAAAATAACGATTCAGTTCCAGATGGGTCCAATGGTACAATGGATTGCGAATCATATAAGGAGTTGCTTCTGCAAATTTGATAAACTTCTCTTTATCAGTTGCTTTACCAGTAATGTACTCTTCACTTACGCCTAGGGTTCGCATTGCCCGCCATTTATAATGGTCTCCAGATATCCACAAGTCTGTAATGGTATTGAATTTAGTGTTTTCAGCAATTAATTTTGGAGGGAGGTGATTGTGGTAGTCTATGATAGGAAGTGTGGATGCATAGTCGTGATAAAGCTCTTGGGCTATTTTGGTTTCGAGAAGAAAATTTTGATGTATAAATGGTTTCATTGATGAAGTATGCTAATTATTCTTTGGCGAACAACTTAATGACTTTAAGTTTATGCATAAAATAAGACCCTAACAGAAGTAAATTACCATTATGTTAAAGATTTCTTATTTTTTTTTAGAATTATTTATTTTTTATAATTATTATTGTTAAAATATTACTCGTTAACGTTAACGAATTTAATTAAAATAACTTAAAATAAATAAAGAATGAGAAATTTTATTAAAATTACCCTCGCATTTTGTTTCGTACTCTGTTCCACAGTAGTACTTGCACAAAGCGGCGTTAGTGGTAAAGTAGTAGACTCTGAAACAGGGATTCCATTACCTGGGGTAAATGTTATAATACAGGGAACTTCTACTGGGGTTTCAACTGATTTTGATGGAAATTACCAAATTTCAGTCCCGCAAGGTGCTGTATTGGATTTTTCATTTATTGGTTTTGAAAATCAATCAATCACGGTCAACGGAGATCAAATCGATGTGACTTTAGTTCCATCAGCTGATGCTTTGGATGAAATTGTTGTAACAGGATACGGTACACAATCCCGTAGAGAAGTTACAGGATCCATTGTGAGTATTGGAAGTGAGAGTATAGAGAAAATTGCTACAGGTAGTGGTGTAGATGCCATTAAAGGACAGGTAGCAGGGGTCGATATTACTTCTGGAGGCGGACGACCAGGTCAAAACCCTGTAGTTCGGGTTCGAGGACGTCGCTCAATTTCTGCATCCAATGATCCGCTTTATGTTATTGATGGAATTCCACAAACTAGTAGTACAGGTGATGGAGCTATCTTTGACATCAATCCACAAGACATTGAGTCTATGGAAATTCTAAAAGATGCAGCTGCCACCGCTATTTATGGATCTAGAGGAGCCAATGGGGTTATCTTGATCACTACCAAAAGAGGTAGAACGGGTGATACAAAAATTAATTATTCAGGTTATTACGGAATTACTTCTGTTACTAATGTTCCTGATATGATGAATGGCGAAGAGTATGCGGCAGGAAGACGTGAGGCATTCCGTCAAGACGCGAACAGCCGATATTCTTATGCAGGTACCATTCCTAACGACGAAGCCGTTTTCTTAGGTGATGCTGCTCAGTTGGAATCGATCAGAACAGGAAGATCATTCGACTATTTAGATGCCGTTTTAAATCAGGGATTTCAAAACAGTCATCAACTTTCAGCCAATGGTGGTTCTGAAAACACTCAATATAATGTTTCCTTAGGTTATTTTAAAGAAGATGGTATTATCGACCAAATGGACTTTGAACGTGTTACAGGTCGACTTAATTTAGACCACAGGATTAACGATACGTTCAAGTTTGGAATTTCTATGCTATTGAGTAATTCAGTTAACAACTGGGGATCTTCAGCGGTTATGAGCGAAGCATTGTCAAACATTCCAATTGGAAAGCCCTATGCTGACGATGGAAGCATTAACTTTTTTGCTTTTAACGATGGTATCCGAACAAATCCATTAAGTGAATTAGTTCCTGGCGCCTATGTAGATGAAAGAATTTCTACGCGATTTTTCGCACCCGTTTACTTGCAAATCAATTTAATGGATGGTCTTCAATTCACTTCAACCTTTGGACCCGATATGCGATTCAGAAGACGCGGAGAGTTCCGTGATCGATTTACAAATGACAATCGTGGAGGGCCAGCTGATGCCGAAGTAGAAAACAAAAAAGAATTTGGATTTACATTAGAAAACTTAATTACTTACGACACAGAAATAGGACCAGGTAATTTAAAGGTTACTTTATTACAATCCATTCAAGAATTTAGTTCAGAGTTTTCTAAAGCCGAAGTTCAGAATTTACCATACTCGTCACAGTTGTGGTATAATATAGGTACCGCTGAGGTCAAAGGAAATCTTTCTTCAGGACTAAGTGAGTGGCAGTTACAGTCTTATATGGGACGTGTAAACTACAACATCGACGGAAAGTATTTATTTCAAGCGTCACTTCGTGCGGATGGGTCTTCTCGTCTAGCAGAAGGAAACAAATGGGCCTATTTCCCAGGGGTTTCATTAGGATGGAGATTACTTGAAGACTTTGCTCCTGACAGCGCTACTTTTGACGAGTTTAAATTAAGAGCTTCTTACGGAGAAGTAGGAAATACTGCTATTGATCCCTACCAGACGCAAGGTGCTTTGGCTCGAACGGTTTATGCTTGGAATGAAACTCCAGCATTCGGTTATCGATTGAATGATATTCCAAACCCAAATTTAGGTTGGGAGATTTCTAAAACAATAGACGTTGGTTTTGACTACAGTTTACTGGACGGAAGAATATCGGGGGCTTTTGATTATTATGTTACCAACACTACTGATTTATTGTTGGCAAGAAACCTTCCTTACACTTCAGGGTATACGAGCGTATTCCAAAATGTTGGAGCCACCAAAACAAGCGGTGTTGAATTTAATGTCAATGCAACAGTTGTTGAAACGGATAAATTCGCATGGGATCTCAACTTAAATGTCTCTGGATACAGTGAAAAAATTGTTGAATTAGCCTTGAAAGATGCAAGTGGGAATCCTTTGGATGATACTGGAAACAACTGGTTTATTGGGCAGCCTATTCGTGTATTCTTTGATTACACCAAAGCAGGTATCTGGCAATTAAACGAAGCTGCGCAAGCTGCAGCCGTTCAGGGCACAGATCCGGGACAAATTAAATTAGCCGATATTAACGGGGATGGAAAAATTACACCAGCAGATAGAAGTGTTATTGGAACTGATGTACCTGACTACTTTGGAGGGATCACCAATACCTTTACCTATGGTAACTTTGATTTAAGTGCATTCTTTTATTTTCGTCAGGGTCATATGATTCGTAGTAGTTTTCACCAAGGAAACGCAAATGGTCAGTTCCGATACAATCATTTAGATGTTGATTATTGGACACCAACGAATCCTACAAACGAATATCCTAGACCTAACTTTACTCAAGAGCGTCCTGAAAACGGATCCACATTGGAGTATTTTGATGGTAGTTATGTCAAGCTAAGAAATGTAACTCTTGGATATAACTTTGAGAGTGAAGCAGCTTCAAAATTCGGTATGACAAGTCTTCGTGCATATGTCCAAGGGCAAAACCTTTGGTTTAGTTCAGAGTATGACACATTTGACCCTGAAGTTGGAGAAGCTACTTTAGGATCTGGAACAACACCCAGTTCTAAGTTGATTGCTTTTGGAATTAGAGCAGCATTTTAATTTTTAAACACAGAAAAAATGAAAAAACACACATTTAAAAGTATTCTAGTACTACTAGGAATTACAGTTTTCCTTTCCTGTGAAAATTATCTCGATGAGAATAATATCGCAGATGTTTCTGCTGGATCATACTATACAACTTCACAAGGGTTAGAAGATGCAGTAAAAGCAACTTATGGGATTATGAAAGAGTTTTATGGTACTGAACTTGGATTTTCCATGAATGTATTCGGAACAGACACCTATACTAACGGGGCTGATGGAAGCCACAAGTATCTAAACTGGTATAATAACCAACATAACTCTTCTGCAAGATATTTTAGAGATACGTGGAGAATTATGTATCGAGGTATTAATCAAGCGAATGCAGTGATAAATCGAGCGGAAAATATTGAAGATATGGATCAAGCGACATTAACTTCGCGTTTGGCAGAAGTTCGATTTTTACGCGCTCTTTACTACTTTAATCTCGTTCGTTATTATGGTGATGTTCACCTTTCTTTAGAGGAGACAGAAGGCGTTGAAACCGAAGCAAATAGAACTTCTGTACAAGAGGTTTATGCACAGGCTATTATTCCTGATTTAGAGTACGCAATAAGTAACTTACCTAGCTCACAATCTGATTATGGAAGAGTGAGTAAAGCTGCTGCAGAGTTTTTGCTGGCTAAAGTGCATTTAACTGCACCACAAGGAAGTCCAGCTCAAACGGTTTCTTTAATGACCAATGTGATCAATAATTATGGTTTTTCGTTATTAGACGATTGGGCTGATTTATGGGACATTAACAATGAAGAGAACTCAGAAGTTATCTGGTCGATTATCAATTCAAAACAGCAGGTTGACGAGGGGTTAGATGGTTATGGACATAGAGGACATTTATATTTCTTGTTTGAGTATGACAAGCGTCCTGGTATGACCCGGGATACTGAAAACGGTCGTCCTTGGAAGCGATTTAGACCTACAGACCACCTTTTAAGTCTTTGGGACCGAACTAAAGACGCACGTTATGACAAAGGATACAAGCATGTTTGGTATGCAAATAATCCTGTTCCAGGTCAGCAAATTGGAGATACTGCGCTTTATATTCCAGGTCCTGGAGTAAATCGTAGTGGTGTCAATCAAGATGCCAAGT
>JAURNR010000002.1 GCA_030830065.1 Bacteroidota bacterium
GAGAACGATCGTGGTTTCGCTCACAGAATGGATGGCCCATTAGACATGCGAATGGATATTGATGCTAAAAATTCTGCCGCCGATATTATTAAAAATTATTCTGAAAAAGAGCTACTAAGAGTTTTTAGAAGTTATGGTGAGATAAAAAATGCCTACAAACTCACTACGACCATATTGAATTCAAGGCGTAATGCTGCAATTCAAACCGTGGAAGAATTTAAGGATACAATTCATGATTGTATACCAAAGACTGAGAGCTCGAGATATTTATCGCAAGTATTTCAGTCTCTAAGGATAGAAGTAAACCAAGAATTAAAGGATTTAGAAATACTCCTTTTGGATGCCAACGAAATATTAAAAAGTGGCGGTAAATTATCTGTGATATCCTATCATTCACTTGAAGATCGATTAGTGAAGAATTTTCTTCAAACAGGAAATATTGGAGGGAAAATAGAAAAGGATTTTTTCGGCAATAGCATTACCCCATTTCAATCTGAATTTAAAAAACCAATTACACCTTGTGAATCTGAAATCGATAATAACCCAAGGTCGAGAAGTGCAAAATTGAGAGTAGGAATTAAAAAATAACTAATGGAAAATAAAGAAAATAATTCAACAGAAACTGAGACGAAATCATTTTTTGAGGATTGGAGCACTTGGCGAATAGTACGTATTATTCTGATTGCTTTCCCATTCTTGATTTTCTACATCTATAATTCACTACATACTGCAAAGTCGGTAAAAACTAAAAAAACTCTTCACAAAGAACTAAAAGAACTCCATAGTGAAAGAATAAGCTTAGAAAGCGAAATAACAAGAGCAAGCAAACAAACTAAAATAGCTGAAAAACTTAAGGAATCTGGCCTTAAAGAAAGCACCACACCACCAATTAAAATAATCCGTGAAAGCAAGTAAAACGCCAAATACCAAGAGGGAAATCTTTAATCGCGCCAAATTAATATTTGGCTTGATTGCAGCATTCGCAATTTATCTGGTAATCACAATATTTTCCTTACAGCATGGTTATGATTCAGAATTCAGTTTAGAGAACCAAAAGAAAAATACTCGTGTTTCAAAACAAGAGGGTATCAGGGGAAATATTTATGCTTCAGATGGAAGTTTATTGGCAACATCAGTCCCCACATACGATTTATATTGGGATGTTAATGTTACTGCATTAGGTGATATCGACTTCAACAAAAACTTAGATACAATAGCATTACTATTTTCTCAAAATTTTACTGAAAAAACATTCGAGGAATGGAAAGAAAAAATTCTATACCTACGAAAGGCAAATAATCATTACTTCAAAGTAACGACGGACTTAAGTTTTGACAAAGTAAGAGAAATATTTAAATGGCCAATCGTTAAACTAGGTAGATTTTCTGGAGGTTTTTGGGTAGAAGAAAGGGCAAAAAGAATGTATTTTATGGGTAGCCTAGCAAAGAGAGCTATTGGGTATTCAAAAGGAAAATACAATGTTGGCCTTGAAGGTTCATTCGACAGTCTACTGAGGGGGAAATCTATTGAAATCATGGAGCAACGCATGCCCGGCAATATTTGGCGCCCCGTTAAAATTGGTGCTGGTCAAACGGCGGAAAATGGTAAAGATATTGTTACCACATTAGAGGTACGTTTCCAAGACATCGCTCAGCACGCGTTAAATAAATCACTTATAGAACACGACGCTGATCACGGATGTGCGATGGTTATGGAAGTCTCTACAGGAGCAATCAAAGCTATGGCCAACTTAAAAAAGGGTCAAGATGGAAAGTACTATGAGTCTATGAATTATGCTGTTGATCAATTCAGTGAACCTGGATCTACAATGAAAATATTGTCAGCCCTAGCATTACTAGAAGAGAATGAGGTTGGATTAAAAGATAGCATTGAGACTTTCGGTGGAAAGGTCCAGATCTATGATAGACAATTTTCTGATGAAACGCATGGAAGTAATGAAACACCAAAAAAATATTCACTTGAAGAATGTATAGCATACTCAAGTAATGTGGGAATCACTCAGTTAGTAAATGACCATTTTGGGAACAATCCTGAAACTTATATAAAATACATTCATAAAGCAGGTTTACACGTAAAGCCAGATTTTGATATCCCTAGTTCTAATTATCCTAAAATAATAGCGCCAGGAAACTCATTATGGACAGTAGTAACTCTTCCCTCAATGTCTATAGGGTATTCATTGCAAATTTCTCCATTACAAACCTTGATGTTGTATAATGCCATTGCCAACAAAGGGTTAATGATGAAACCCTTTATGGTAAAAGAAATTAGGAAGGATGGAAAAGTACTTGAGACTATTAATCCAAGCATCTACCAAAAAACAATTGCAAATGAAAAAACGTGTAAAAGTTTGAATCAATTTCTTGAAGCAGTTACAGAAAAAGGCACAGCCAAATCTGTTTTTAAAGATTGTAAATTTCCAGTTGCTGGCAAGACCGGAACAGCAAGAATAAGTCAATCATCTAGCGGTTATTCAGGCAATTACCTTGCCTCATTTGCTGGTTATTTTCCATCAGACCAACCTGTCTATTCAATCGTTGTTGTAATAAACTCCCCCAAAAAAGGAGGTATCAGTGGAGCAAGCGTTGCCGCTCCAGTGTTTAAAGAAATTGCTGACAAGATATACTCTACTCACCTACAGATTCAACCGGAATTACTTACTGGAAAAAGAAAAGACATACCCAAAGTTCTAAATGGTAATCGAGAAAGTATTCTTGAATTAAATAGAGAATTTAATATTCCTGTTATCGATAAAAGCGATAAAAACAAATGGATAAACACTAAAGAAAAATCAAGAAACATTATTATATCCCCGAAGAAAATCCAACCCAATAAAATTCCTGATTTCAGAGGTCTAGGAATTAAAGATGCATTTGAATTAGCACGGGAATTAAAACTCGAACTCCATTTCAATGGATATGGAAGAATAGTAACTCAAAATATAAAACCCGGTACACGATTCCGTGATGGAAGATCAATTTTTGTCGAATTAAAACCATGAGAAAACTCGAAGAAATCATAGAACCATCAGCGATATTAACAAGTACTGGGAATCTCTGTAAAGAAATTTCGGACATTGTTATTGATTCTCGAAAGGCCAAAAAGGGTTCTATGTATGCTGCATTAAAAGGAACTCAAGTTGATGGACACAGATTTATTAATGATGCCTATGAGAATGGAGCTCGAAGTTTTCTAATTGAAAACAATATTGAAACTTACTATGAAGATGCAACTTTTATTCAGGTAAAAAGTGTACCAGCAATTTTAGGTGAAACGTGTAAACGATTTTACAATAACAAAGTAGATGACTTAGTAATAATAGGATGTACCGGCACAAATGGCAAAACCACGGTTACTACTCTTTTGTATGAATTGTTTCAATATCTAGGATATAAATGCGGTCTGATTTCCACTGTGGAATATAGAATTGGGGAAGAAATATACCCATCAACCCATACCACCCCTGATGTAGTTTCATTACATAGGTTATTAGCAAATATGAGAGATCAAGAGTGTACTCATGTTTTTATGGAAGTTAGTTCCCATTCAATTGATCAACAAAGAATAAATGGCATTGCCTTTGCCGGTGGCATTTTTACAAATATTAGTCATGACCATCTCGACTACCACGGTACTTTTGATAATTACATAAAAGTTAAAAAAGCATTTTTTGACTCCTTAAATAAGGATGCATTTAGTCTGACTAATAAAGACGATAAAAACGGTTTAGTTATGCTACAGAATACTAAATCCACTCGTTATACATACGGTCTACATGGCACCTCTGACTTTAATACTAAAATAATTGAAAGTGATTTCACGGGAATGCTTTTGCGTTTTGGCACTTCCGATGTGTGGACTCCATTGGTAGGTAAATTTAACGCTTATAATTTAACCTCTGTTTATGCTGCTGCACATTTAATTACCGAAGGACTCGAAGATATTGAAGTTGCAATGAGCGCATTACATCGCGTCAACGGAAGGTTTGAAGCAATTACAGCACCAAACAATATTACCGTTATAATTGATTATGCACATACTCCAGACGCCCTAGAGAATGTAATCAGTACCATTCGCGAAATACGCAAAAACAACTCAAAAATTATTACAGTAGTTGGCTGCGGAGGTAATAGAGATAGAGATAAACGTCCAGAAATGGGCAAAATTGCATCATCCTTTTCGGATCAATGCATTTTTACTTCAGATAATCCACGCGATGAAGACCCAGAATCAATATTAAACGAAATGCATGCTGGTGTGGATGCAGCTCATATTCGAAAAATTATAAAAATCACGAACAGAGAAGAAGCTATTAAATCATCACTACTGTTCGCTCACCCTGGCGATGTGATTCTGATTGCGGGGAAGGGGCATGAAACCTATCAAGAAATAAAAGGAATCAAACATGATTTCGACGATAAGCAAATTGCTATAAAACATTTTAACCTCCTTAATTAATGCTGTATTATTTATTCAAATATTTAGACGAATTAGGATATACTGGTGCTGGTGTATTCAACTTTATCTCGTTCAGAGCCTCATTAGCCGGAATTATAGCACTATTAATTTCACTAATTGCAGGCAAGAAGATTATCGCCTTTCTTCAAAAACTTCAAATTGGAGAAACCATTCGTGATTTGGGATTAGAAGGGCAGATGCAGAAAAAAGGCACCCCAACAATGGGTGGGATTATAATCATCTTAGGCATCATAATTCCAACATTATTATTTGCCAGGGTTGACAACATTTATGTTATGGTGATGCTTTTGAGTACAGTTTGGATGGGCATAATTGGTGGCATAGATGACTATATAAAAGTATTTAAAAAGAATAAAGAGGGGATGAAAGCCACAACCAAATTAATTGGGCAATTATTCCTTGGAATTTTAATAGCTGCAGCAATCGACTATACGCACAGCATGAACAATATTCCATTAGAGACCAACCTTCCAATTACTAAATTAAGGATTAATTATAGCGACCTGTTACCTGGCGATGGAAATGCATTCATTTTATTTATACCCGTAATAATAATAATTGTAATGGCCGTTACGAACGCCGTAAATCTTACAGATGGGATTGACGGTCTCGCTGCAGGAACTACTGCGATAGTTGGCGCCGGACTAGGCGTACTTGCTTATTCAACAGGTAATGTTAAAATAGCAAATTACTTAAATATCATATATGTAAAAGATAGTGGTGAGGTCGTGGTATTCTTGGCCGCCCTAATTGGGGCATGCCTAGGCTTTCTGTGGTATAACGGCTTTCCCGCTCAAGTATTTATGGGCGACACGGGCAGCATGGCTTTAGGAGGAGCAATTGCCGCAGTTTCGATTATTATCAAAATGGAGCTACTTCTTCCTGTGTTGTGCGGAATATTTTTTGCCGAAAGTCTTTCAGTAATTCTACAGGTTAGTTATTTCAAATACACTCGTAAAAAATATGGTGAAGGTAAACGCATATTTCTTATGTCGCCGTTACATCACCACTATCAGAAGAAAGGTATACCTGAAAGTAAGATAACACTTCGCTTTTGGTTAATCACCGTAATCCTTGTTTTAGCAACTATAGCATTGATTAAACTACGTTGAAGAAAAACCTTGTCATATTGGGCGCTGGAGTAAGCGGTATCGGAGCAGCCATCTTAGGTAAAAAAGAAGGATGGAATGTTTGGCTATCTGAATATGACAAAATTAGCATTGAAGACAAACTACTATTAGCAGATTACGGTATTGAATACGAAGAAGGCGGGCATAACAAAGAAAAAATAAAAAATGCCCATACCATTATTAAAAGCCCAGGGATTTCACCTAATGCTACGCCATTATCCTGGGTAAATAGAAAGCAAACTTCCATAATTTCTGAAATTGAATTTGCTAGTTATTATACAAATGCAAAATTGGTTGGAATCACAGGAACTAACGGAAAAACCACCACCACCTTACTCACCTATCATCTTTTAAAATCCGCCGGATTCAATGTAGGTATTGCCGGTAATATTGGTGACTCTTTTGCACTGCAAGTGGCAACTAAAAATTATGATTACTACGTATTAGAATTGAGTTCATTTCAACTTGATGATTGTCATAATTTACACCTCCACATTTCCTGCATTTTAAATATTTCAGAAGATCACTTAGACCGTTATAACGGTTCAATTGAAGAATATATCTCGAGTAAAATCAGAATTACGCAAAATCAAACCCAATCCGATTACTTCATTTACTGCAGTGATGATACAAATACAAATTGGGGAATAAACAAAACTAAAATTGAGGCCAATAAAATATCATTTGGGTCAAAAAGCTCCGATGACGCTTCATTTAATGGGAATAACATTCAAATAAAATTAAAAAAAAATCAATACACCATAGATATGAACAACGTACAAATTAGAGGAAAACACAACACTTACAACACCATGGCAGCTGCAATTATGGGAAGTCTTTTGGATGTTCGAAAAGACAACATCCGAGAAAGCCTTATACACTTTCAAAACATCGAACATAGATTAGAAAGTTTAGGTAAGGTTTATGGCGTAGAGTATATAAATGATTCTAAAGCCACCAATGTAAATTCAACATGGTATGCATTAGAAAGTATGGAAAAACCATTGATTTGGATTGCTGGAGGTGTTGATAAAGGGAATGATTATTCCTCAATTAAACCATTAGTTAAAGAAAAGGTGAAACTAATAATTTGTCTAGGTTTAGATAACAGAAAAATTCATCAAGCATTTCAATCTGACGTGGATATGATAATTAATACAAGCAATGCTAAAGAGGCAGTACATGTTGCTTCGAGAATGGCAACAAATGGCGATGCTGTACTTCTATCTCCAGCTTGTGCTAGTTTTGACTTATTCGAAAACTACGAAGAGCGAGGTCGTCTATTCAAACAAGCTGTCAAGAATCTTTAATTGCATGAAATTCCGTAGCATTTTCAAAGGTGATATTTATGTTTGGGCAATAGTTTTTACATTGTCTATAATTGGTGTATTGGCAGTATACAGTGCAACAGGAACACTTGCATTTGCCAAACAAAGTGGAAATACGGAATTCTATTTATTACGTCATTTAGGGTTTTTAGTTGTTGGCTTATTCTTGATGTATTTAATTCACAATATTCCGGTAAAATATTACGCACGGCCTTCACAAGGTTTATTGTGGCTCTCCTTTATCCTCTTAATAGCCACACTTGTTGTTGGATACAGAATAAACAACGCTGCTCGGGTTATTCCAATTTTAGGATTCACTTTTCAGCCATCAGATATGGCCAAAGTTTTTCTAGTGATGTTCATGGCAAAATATTTAAGTAAACGCCAAGACTCAGTTCATAAATCTAGTGTTATGTGGTGGTTACTAGGTGTAATCGCATTGATTATTGCTCCAATTATACCAGAAAATTTAAGTACTGCTTTGGTAATTATTACCACAAGTACAATGATCATGCTTCTAGGAAGAATAAAATTTAAATATATAATATCATTAATCGGAGTTGTAGTTGTCTTAGCTGGATTATTTTATGTTACTCTCATGAATTTAGATATGTCGGAACATCAAAATTCACGACTTCCTACTTGGAAAAAACGGATTGAAACATATATTGGAAAATCTGATGATGATAGTGATTACCAGCAAACTCAAGCAAAAATTGCTGTTGCTTCTGGCGGGTTTTGGGGAAAAGGTCCAGGTAATTCGACTCAAAGAAACTTTTTGCCACACCCATATTCAGATTTCATCTTTGCCATTATTGTAGAAGAATATGGTATGATTGGTGCATTATTGATGATTTCCGCTTTTATTTTATTGATAATACGGGCATTAAAGATGGCAATCGATAGCCAACGTCCATTTGCTGCACTTGCCGTATTAGGCCTAGCTGTCAGCATATCGTTTCAGGCTTTTATTCATATGGGAGTTTCAGTGGGTAAATTGCCAGTGACAGGGCTAACACTTCCTTTAGTGAGTATGGGTGGGACAAGTATAATTTTTAATAGTATAGCCTTTGGAATAATACTCGGTATAAGTAGACACATACAAGAAGAAAAATTATTAAAAAGTACTTCTGGCCCTGGAGCAACATCTAAAGAGAACAATGATTTAGAGGAGAAGTCAAGTAATGGATAATACTTATATATTTTCTGGAGGTGGGACTGGAGGACATATTTTCCCTGGTGTAGCAATTGCGAAGCAACTACAAAAGAGTAACCCGGATGCAAAAATTCTTTTTGTAGGCGCCACCGGAAGAATGGAAATGGAAAAAGTCCCAAATGAAGGATTTCAAATAATAGGTTTACCGGTAGAAGGATTGGTCAGAAGCTTAAATCTAAAAAATATTAGAATTTTAATAAACGCATTAAAGAGCTACTGGCTAGCAAAAAAAATAATTAAAAAACATCGACCTGTTGCGGTTTTTTGCACGGGTGGCTATGCGAGTTTACCCATTGGATTAGCAGCTACAAAAAATAGAATCCCTCTATTCATATGGGAAGGCAATGGACATGCTGGTTTAAGTAATAAAATACTTCAGAAGCGAGCAAAAAGAATTTATTGCGGATTCAACGGTATGGATAACCAGTTTCCAAACGGTAATTGGATTCATTCTGGGAACCCAGTTCGGATGGAAATGTTAAGTCTTCCTAATCGCAATAAAGCAGCCGAATATTTCGGCTTAAAGACAACAATTCCAACAATATTTATTACTGGAGGTAGCCTGGGTGCTCAATCAATAAATAAAGAAGTTCAAAAAGTAATAATGAATTGGCTCGATAATGGAATACAAGTAATATGGCAAACAGGAAAGTTTTTCAAACATGAAATCATACATGATCAACTTTGGTCTGATGCATTTATTAAGGATATGCCAAATGCATATTCATTAGCGGATGTAGTAATTTCTAGATCCGGGGCGCTCAGCGTTTCGGAAATTATGGTAACCGGAGTACCTGCCATTTTTGTTCCATCACCAAACGTCACCGACGACCATCAAACAAAAAACGCAATGAAGGCAACACAAACCGGTGGTGCTATAATGTTAAATGATAATGAAATTGAAAAAATCAAAGACTTAGTTCTTGAATTAATCCATGACAAGCAAAAGCTAAACCAAATGCGTGAAAAATTAACTTCTGCTTCTAAACCCAAAGCTACCGAAGATATTACTAAAGATATGCTATCATTAATATGACCATAGAAAATAAATATCGTTATGCTTATTTACTCGGTATTGGTGGAATTGGGATGAGTGCTATAGCCAGATACCTTGATAAAAACGGTATTAAAGTATTTGGATATGATAAAACATCAACACAAATAACGGATTCATTAGAAAACGAAGGCATTAAAATCAATTTCAATGATGAAAGCAGTGCCATACCAAGAATTTTAATACATAATCATTCAGATGTTTTATGGATCTACACACCGGCAATACCTCAAAACAGCAATCAGAAAGTATTCATTTTAGAATCAGGTTACAAATTATTGAAACGCTCGGAAGTATTAGAAATAATAACACAAGAAAGTATTTGTTTAGCCGTATCTGGTACACATGGTAAAACAACAACAAGTACATATTTAGCACATATTTTAAAGTCCATTAACATTAACTTCAGTGCCTTCCTTGGAGGGATTTCTAGTAATTACAATAGCAATTACATTGAAAACAACACAGGTCAAGATCTATTCGACAAACCTCTGGTTGTATTAGAAGCAGATGAATTTGATCGGAGCTTTCATAAATTAGATCCACAAGCTGCAATTATAACATCTGTAGATGCAGACCATTTAGATGTTTACCACAGCGCAGAGGAATTCTCTAAAGCATTTCAAGTGTTTGCAAGCAAGGTAAATAATAACTCAAAAAATGCGGTACCTAGTGGCTTGATAATTCACGATAAGGTTGAAATATTCAATGAACTTAATTTTAATACATGGTATTACGGTGAAAATAATAAATCAAGCTTTGTAATTAACAATTTACATGTAGATAATCATAAATTTCACTTTACAATTTCAAATGAAAATAACCAGGTACATTTTACAAATGGTTTACCTGGTATTCACAACGCTTTCAATGCAGCAGCCGCAATCTCATTGTGTCATAAGATTCTAAAACTACCTTTAGAATCGTTGGTTAATGCAATTTCAACTTTCCAAGGTGTAAAACGCAGATTTGAAATCCTACACGAAACAAAAGACAGAGTAATTATTGATGATTATGCTCATCATCCAAGTGAAATAAAATCCTTTATTGAATCTGTAAGGATTTTATATCCCGGAAGAAAAATCACCGGTGTTTTTCAGCCACATTTATTTACAAGAACTCGCGATTTTGAGGACGGCTTTATTAAGGAACTGGCAAAACTCGATACTGTAATTTTAATGGACATTTACCCTGCACGTGAACTACCAATTAAAAATATCAGTTCGCAGAAAATGCTTTTTAAAATAAATCATCACGATAAGCACCTGATGAGCCAAGAGGAAGTATTAAAATATGAAGAGGAAAATAAACCAGAAATATTATTAATAATGGGTGCAGGAAATATTGATAAGATTTCTACAAAATTAAAATTAAAGTATGAATAAAATTAAAATTGCACTAAGTCGCAAACAATGGATGGTTACCATAATTGTTGTTTTAGGGGCAATTGTGGCTTTTACATGGAATAGTCTAAATTTTGCGAGTAAAAATAGGATTATTTCTGAAGTTGGAATTGAAATAAAAGTAAACTCAAATGGATTTAATTTCTATGAGAAAAGTGACATTACAGAATTATTGCAAAAAACAATTGGCAACCCAATTGGCAAACCAACCTCTGAAATTAAACTAACTCAATTCGAATTAAAGCTAAACACATTACCGCAAATTGAAAATGCCCAGGTCTATGTAGATTTTAGTGGAACACTCAAGGTAAAAATAAAAGAGAGAATTCCTATCGCATTGGTCTTTACAAATAATGGCAAATCATTTTACTTGGATTCAAATGGAATCGTTATTCCAGATTTAAAAGTATTCAAAGCTCCTATTTTTATAATAAATGGAAATATTAATCCACCCTCGAATAGTAAAAAATCCAATAAAAAAATCTGGAAAGAACTAACTAATATTTCAAAAGAAATATATCACAATGAACTCCTTGCCCTACAATTTGAACAATGCTATGTCGATAAGTTTAATCGCTATTTATTGATTCCTAAAGTAGGAAAACATACCATTGTTTTAAACAACACTAGTAATATTGGCCGCAAATTCGAAAACCTAGGTGTTTTCTACAAGAAAGGCTTACCAAAGCTAGGTTGGAATAAATACAGAGAAATAGATATTTCATATGAAAACCAGATTGTCGCAAGACAATAGATCAATAAACTAAACACAATCAAAAATAACTGTCCAAAAACCACAACACTAAAGTAATACGAAATGGCAAGCGAAAAAAACAACATAATTGTAGGTCTCGATATAGGGACAACAAAAATTTGCGTAATTGTTGGTCAATTAGCAGAAAACGGTAAAATCAATATTCTCGGAGTTGGAAAAGCATCATCACAGGGTGGCGTATCTCGCGGAATGGTTGCAAATGTAAATAAGGTTGTAACTGCTATTGAGGAAGCTGTAAAAGAAGCCGAGAAGGTAACTCAAATAAAAATCAATACTGTTTATGTTGGTATTGCAGGGCATCATATAAAGAGTCTTCAACATAGAGGAACTCTAACTCGTAGGAATGGGGAAGAAGAAATTTTAGCTGAAGAGCTTCAAGGATTAGAGAATGAAATGGAAAATCTGGCGTTATCTCCAGGTTTAGAAATTCTTCACGTTTTACCACAAGACTATAAAATCGATGGAGAAGATGGAATACGCGACCCTATCGGTCGAATTGGTGTACGTGTTGAATGTAATTACCACATTATCACTGGTGAAACCACAAGAGCTAAAACCATTGGAAGAGCTGTGTTTAACGCGGGACTAAAAGTAGCAGATTTAGTGGTAGAGCCCGTTGCCTCTTCAAGTGCTGTATTATCAGATCCAGAAAGAGAAGCTGGGGTAGCATTAGTTGATATTGGTGGTGGTACAACTGATGTTTGTGTATTTGAAAAAGGCTACATTGTTCATACTGCAATTATTCCTATAGGTGGTGATCGTATCACTAAAGATTTACAAGAAGCATTTGGCATTTTGAAGGATCAAGCCGAAGAGGTAAAGATAAAATATGGTAATTGTGTTCCTTCCGAAGCCATGAGAAATGAAGTAGTAGTTATACCTGGATTACCCGGAAGACCATCTAAGGAAATCTCACTTTACGCAATAGCTCAAGTTATAAAAGCTAGGATGGAAGATATAATTCAGCGAGTTGATTTCGAAATTCAAACTTCAGGAATCGCAGATAAACTAAACGGTGGATTAGTATTAACAGGTGGTGGATCGGGATTAAAAGATGTTAGCCAACTATTTGCATTTTTTACTGCATTGGATGTGCACATCGGCTCTCCGGGTAGACATTTAGGAAGAGGCATGGTTGAAGAGGTTAGAAACCCTATGTATTCAACTGCAATTGGCTTAGTAATGTTAGGCATTGAGGAGGAAATGAAAATTGGAAGTGAGTTCGAGCCAAACAAACCTATGTCAGAGGCCCAAAATCAAACAGAAGATCTTATTGAAGATATAGTAGAAGATGTTAATGATGAAGAAAGCATTCATCAAAAACCCACATGGAAACCCAGCAAGTATACTGGTATGATCGGAGGATTCTTTAAAGGATTAGTTCTAGATGACACTGATGATTTTATAAAATAACCAAACCAAAAACACAAAAATTATGGAATTTCAACCAGATTTAAACGAACAAAAAATCATAAAAGTAATTGGCGTCGGAGGAGGAGGTTCAAATGCGGTAAACTACATGCACAAGCAAGGAGTTGAAGGCGTTGATTTTCACATTTGCAATACTGATATCCAAGCACTTAGAAATAGTTCAGTTCCCAACCGAGTTCAGTTAGGTAGTGACGGATTAGGCGCTGGTTCCTCACCAGAGGCAGGAGAAGAGGCAGCAAAAGGGAGCATAGAAGAAATTGAATCTATGTTATCAGACGGTACAAGAATGATTTTTATTACTGCTGGTTTTGGCGGTGGAACCGGTACAGGTGCCGCTCCTGTCATTGCTAGTGTCGCAAAAAAACTTGGTATATTAACTGTTGGAATTATCACCATTCCTTTTGGTCATGAAGGACCATTACGTAGAAAACAAGCTGAGGAAGGAATTGAAAAAATGAAACCGCATGTTGATGCATTATTAACTATAAGTAATGATAGAATAGTTGAGATGTATGGCGACATGACATTTATGGAAGCATTTTCGGAGGCCGATAGTATTCTATGTACAGCAGCACGTGGAATTGCTGATATTATATTTACACCCGGTCACATTAACGTAGATTTCAATGACGTACGCACGGCGATGAAGGAGAGCGGGCATGCTTTATTGGGCACAGGTGTGGCTGATGGGGAAAATCGTGCAGAAAACGCAGCCAAAAACGCATTGGAAAGCCCATTATTAAACAACAATAAAATCACAGGAGCTAAACATCTGTTAATTAATCTTTGCTATGGAAATGCTATGCCTACAATGGCAGAAATGGGTAAAATATCACAGTTTTTACAGGAGCAAGCTGGTAACTCAGCAGATCTTAAAATGGGAATTACACAAAATGATGACTTGGGAGAATGTCTTTCTGTTACTGTTATAGCAACAGGATTTAAAACGGCGGAGGAATACAGTGAAGAAATTTCTAAGATAGAATCGAATGAAGAGATTTCTAAAGAACCAATATCTGAAGATGAATTTGAGATCGAAGATATGGAAGAACTCCAAGATGAAACTGAGAATCCTTATTCTCCTAAAGGTATTTTTGAGCCTATGGCAACAAAATCAACTGATATTGAAGAAACAGATATCCAAGATCTATTTAATAAACGACGTGCGATTCAAGATCAGGCATCTTCAAAACCTGATAATTTGTTTAATGATAACAATCAATCTAACAATACCAGCAGTTTTGGATTTGGAATGCCTCATACGAAAGTAAATAACCCCTTAATATCTGATAATGATATCGATGTTCCAGCATTTAAAAGAAAAGGTGTACAATTAGAGTCTGCTCCTCAAAGTAATGCAAGTACGGTTTCAAAATTAACTCTAAATAAGGTTGAAGAGGAGAACAATTCCGATGATAATTACGAAGTAGGTCCGAATCGCTTACTTCATGATAACGTAGACTAAGTCGCTTAGTGTGTTTGTGGTTATAAAGCCCTTCTTCGGAAGGGTTTTATTTTTGGTAGTATTCAAAATGCTTGTTGACAACAACATCTGCATCAAAACATTTCATTGCTTTGTTGCGAGCGTTTTTTGAGAATTCTTCTTTATTTCCATTATCAATATAATCAACGATGCGATTAGACAACTGTTCTAAATTATCAGCGCGCCCTACAAAACCATTAATATTATCATCAATCATTTCCTGAACTCCACCTATTTTAAAACCCACTACTGGAGTACCGCACGATAATGACTCCATTATTGTATTTGGAAAATTATCTTGAGTTGAAGTAATTATATACATATCTGAAACTTGATACGAATCTCTTATTTTATTTGGATCCGACACAAATCCTATAAATTTTGAATTCTCTAAATCATATTCATTTCCCTTTTGGTCTCCCAAGATTAAAAATTTAATACGAGCTCCAGTTTTTGATAAGATCAATTTAGCTAAATCAAGGAAAAAATGAAATCCCTTAGCAGGATTGGTTAGGATAGCCGCAGAAAATAGTATTACAAAATCAGAGTCATTGAAGCCATACTTTAATCTAATATTTCTTCTAACTTCATGGTCTAATGGAATAAAGAATTTTGAATCAATGGTATATGCAATATTTTGAATAGTATCATCAGTTTTTATGATTGGACTTTTAACTGCAGAATTCATGATCCACTTTGATGGAGCTATAAATTTTATATTTCCTCTCCCCCATAATTCATCTTTTTTTCGAAAAACTGACTTCGATAAATCATTGGTATTAGGATTCTTTAAATAATAGCAGTTTCCGCATCCTTTAATATAATTATCACAATCCCAATTATAATAGCATCCACCGGTAACAGCCCATAAATCATGGAGTGTCCAATAAAACTTTTTATTCAGTTTTAACAACGACTCCATACTCTTAAATGATAAAAACCCTTTATGTATCCAATGAAAATGAATTATATCTGCATCCTGAACCCATGGGTGATCTGAAATATCTATCCCTGTATTTGCATGAGAGTATCTAAATCTCATTTTTTTTGAGGCTTCAAATCGCAGAAAATCAAGTTTATCTAAAGCATGTAATGCAAAAGCGTAAATCTTTTTTATGATATTTCTACTCCATATTTGTGTGTTACTATCTTCAATAATTTCGCCTGTAAAAATCAAATGTTTAGAATTAAATCTCTTATCATTACTTAGTGCTTTATGCAGTCTTTGTGCTGAACTAAATGCACCACCGATTGTGGTACCGCTTAAATGTAAAACTTTAATCTTTCTGGACATCTAACTTTTTTGATAATAATAAAACAAGCATTAATGTAATAACCATTAATAATCCACCTGCCCAATACGGCAGAGCAAAATATTGAGCATATAAAAAACCACTTAGCAATGGGCCAACAGCCCTTGCTAAAGAACCCATACTTTGCAAAATACCTAACATTTTCCCTTGAGAACCTGCTGGCGAATGCAAAGAAACCAAACTGTTAATTGATGGCATTAACAAACCATTACTTAATGATAAAAGTAAAATTGCTATGATTTGAACTGGATAAAACCATTCAACACTAGGTAAGGGTATTATGGCTAGGCCTAATCCAGCAATTGGACTTCCAATTATAAGCATTTTTCGAAGCCCCAATTTCTTTTGGAAAAATCCTATTAATGCACCTTGAACAATTGCACTAAAAACGCCAATAATCCCAAAAATATTTCCTATTTCCGCAGGAGTTAACTCATACCGTTCCTTCCATAAAACGCTCGCATTTATTTGCATCATGGAAAATGCAGATATATAAATAAAGTTAATGAGCAATAACTCGCCAATAACATCAATACTCCAGGCCTGAATCATTCCCTTAAAAGTATCTTTTGGCTTTCTTTTAACTCCAGATTTCTCTGTATTACTCTCTGGAAGTGCAAAAAATGCCCATACAAAATTCAATAAACATAATGCTGCCGTAAAAAAACCGACCCATTCAAGACCATGTTCTCTACCTCCAATATGAAATAACCAGCCTCCAATAGGAGGACCAAAAACAAACCCCAACCCAAAGGCTGCCCCGATTATTCCCATTTTCTTAGCTCTCTCCTCAGGTTTAGAAATATCCGCAATGTATGCTTGAGAAGCTGATATATTTGCACTTCCAAACCCAGAAACAATTCGCGCAACCAATAATACCATGAAGCTTCCAGCTAATCCAAAAATTACATAACCCAAAGCGTTAGCTAGTATTGATCCTAAAATTATCGGGCGACGACCTACTCTATCCGAAATTGATCCAAAAATAGGGGCAAATAAAAACTGGATCACTGAAAAAACTGCGGCGACTAAACCAACCGCGACATCCGGATTTAATGATTGAGCAATAGCCTTTCCTTCGACTAATTCTTTTGCAAGATTTGGTAGAATTGGAATGATTATTCCAAATCCTAATAAATCTATAAAGATGGTAACGAAAAGAATGACTATTCTTCTATCCATTTTATTATTTGATTTTGTTGAATGCCCAATGTGACTTGAATGGAATGTATAAATTTTCTCTTGCTTGTTGAAGATTTTCAATCAAAGAATTTATGACTAGGGTATCATCAAAAAGCTCTTTTTTGGCATACAATTCTTTGTAAATTTCAAGAGTTAATATTTCAGTAGTATTACAATAAGGGCGCCAGATTAAACTTCGTTGAAAAAAGTCAACATCTTGATCTTTTAAAAGTCCAAAAACTTTATCAATACTGCAACCTGAAGGACTTTCAATACTTTCATCAACAGCAACAATAATAATTGACTCATGCAATATTTCAAACCCTGCTGACAAACGAGTTCCATGGGATTTCCAATTTGAGACCAAACTGTGTAAATCTTCCCTTAGTGTCTCTATTTCTTTGGGTGTAAGTATTCTTGATGCTCCAAAAAACCATGTTCGAGATTGATTCGGAAGATGGGAAATTATCATTTATTTATAGATTGATTTACCAGTTCAGCAAGGTCGAGTACTTCAATTTGATCTTCTTTTTCGAAGTGTTTAACTCCGTCTTTTAGCATAGTTAGACAGAACGGACAATTAACAGCAATTATTTCAGGTGATTCATTCACAGCTTCCTCAGCTCTCTCAATATTTATTTCTTTATTTCCGTTTTCTGCTTCTTTAAACATTTGAGCACCTCCAGCACCACAACATAAACCATTAGTTCTACACCTTTTTAACTCTGTTAAATCAATATCTAAACGCTCCATTACCATTCTTGGAGCTTCATAAATATTATTTGCTCTACCCAAATAACAACTATCGTGATAAACAATTTTCTTGCCTGTAAATGCTCCACCTTCAATTGCTAAACGTCCTGTACTCAAAAGTTCATTAATAAATTGAGTATGATGTATCACTTCATATTTACCACCTAATTCTGGATAGTCGTTTTTTAAGGTATTAAAACAATGTGGACAAGCCGTTACAATTTTTTTAACACCATAACCATTCATCAATTCAATATTTTGCATTGCTTGCATTTGAAATAGGAATTCATTACCCGCTCGTTTAGCAGGATCACCAGTACAACCTTCTTCCATACCAAGAATTGCAAATTCTACTTTTGCATTTTGCAAAATATTTGCGAATGCCCGACTTACTCTCTGAGCTCTCTCATCATAACTTCCTGCACAACCAACCCAGAATATGATTTCTGGCGTTTCCCCTTTACTGATATAATCTTGAATGGTCTTTACCGAATCCATGCATGCAATTTCGGCAATTATTTGCAGATGTCATAAAAAAGGCCATCCGAAAGATGGCCATAATAGTTGAAGTCTCGACAAAAACTAACTAATACCCAACGCCGCCGGCACCCGACAATTCTTGAAACGGCATAATTAACACTGGCACATTAGCCATTTCTGACACTTTTTGAAAGGAACTTGTTTTAAAAGCCCCTTCTGTGTTGCTGACTACTGATATCCAATTGTTACTAAGTGCATCAGATTCCTCTAACACAGTTTCTGCACAATTTTTAGAGGTTATTTCCTTAATTTCAGCTTTTATTCTTCTCTCCTCCATGTAATTCTTACCCTGAAAACTAAATGTATGAACATATGTTTTCTCTTCGGATTCATCAGATTGAGCTATACCTAGTACATTTACAGTACTACGATAAATTTTTGCAATTTCTGAAACACGGAAAAACTTTTGACGGGTTTCTGATTGACTGTCTAGAGGCATGAGAATACTCTTTGGCTCACTCCAGGTTGATTTGTCACCAATAAAAACAACTGAAGCTGAATCAAATTTGCTTACTCCACCAGCCATGCCGCCACCAAATAATGACGATTTTATTGGGGGAGCACCTAATACGACCAAGTTACAGTCATATTTTTTTGATTCCTCTGCTAGGCCTTTCCAAAGCCCTTGATCAGTTTTAACCTGTTTAACATCCCCAAAATATTTCATCTTAAAATTGCGAGCACCTTCTTCTTGGTTGGCTCCTAAAATATCTAGCGATTCCGAAGTTAAAACATAAGTTAGCTCGCAAGAGCACTTTTTGCTGAGAGAAACTGCCGCTTTTATGGATTCTTCAGAGTTGGAAACGTTTTTGTCGATACTAAAAAAAATACTTGTAATTTTTTTATCCATAGGCAATTTGATTTATAACAAATTAACTATTTTTCCGTGATTAAAGCAATAATACAAACCATTAAATTATTTATAATGATGAAATTACATTGTATAGGTATCATATTAACTCTATTAGTTTCTAACCCCTTACAATCACAGTCATTTAGGGGCATAAGCGTATTAAATGACAGCTGTAGCTGGATTTCAGGAAGTCAAGGGCAAGTATTGTTTTTTGAAAATAACTGGGTTAACCGATCTCCTCAAAACCCAAAATATTCAATTAAAGATTTTAGGGATATTCATGCTTGGAATGAACGCTCTGTAATAATAATGAGTGCCGGTGATAGTGGGATCTTACTTCGAACAGAAGATTCGGGTAAAAGTTGGACTGAAGTTTTTTCAGATTTCAGAAAGGGAATTTTCTTCGATGCATTTGATTTCTCAGCTCAACATCCAGAACTTGGTATTTTAGTAGGTGATCCGATCGGTAATAAATCACACTTTTACTCACTTTTTACTATTGATTCAGGAAAAACCTGGAACGATTTCAAAAAAAATGAATGGAATTTATGTAGTGATAACTTGTCATCTTTTTTTGCTGCTAGTGGCTCTTCAGTTAAAATCATATCAGCAGAAAAACAAAATGATTCTCTTTACTCCGTTGAGTTAGCTTTTGGAGGACACGGAGATTCAGCAACATCAATTATAATTACCCAAGTTAAAATCAATATTAATAGCTTAAATGACTCATTTTCATCAACTTATTCATATGCGCTTAACTTACCAAAAGGAGATGGAGTCGGAATTTATTCTATCGATAAAATTGATGATAGTTTAATTATTATTGGCGGCGGCTCATGGAAATATCCGAATAATAATGATTTTCTAAAAGAATATTCAAGCGCTTGGCTGTTAGATTATTCAACGCAAATAGTAAAAATTAAACCCTTAAAAATCAACCAATATATTTCAGGCATAACGGCTTATATGAACGTTGATAAACAAATTAATTGGGCTTGTGGGGGAACCAATGGTATTGTAAGCAATAACAAATTTGTCCAAAAGCAAACGGCACAATTGAAGAATATCAACGCAGTTAAATTCTCAGAAAACTATTTATGGATTATTGGTAGTCAAAACCAACATATTAGGCTACCACTATCCCCTACTAAATAAGTTATACTTCAGAATACAATAAATAGCTCTAAAGCCATCTTTCCAGCTTATCTTTTTTCCTTCTTCGAACGTCCTCCCGTAATAACTAATCCCAACCTCGTAAATCCGAATACCCGTAACTCTTGAAATCTTAGCAGTAACTTCAGGTTCAAATCCAAATCTGTTTTCTTTTAGATTTAATGATTTGAGAATTTTGGTATTGAACATTTTATAACATGTTTCCATATCAGTTAGATTCAGGTTTGTAAACATATTACTTAAAAAAGTCAGAAACTTATTACCAATACTGTGCCAGAAGAATAAAATTCGATGAGGATTCCCGCCCATAAACCTTGAACCATAAACAACATCAGCAACTCCCTTAATAAAGGGTTCTAATAAAATATTATACTCATTCGGGTCGTATTCAAGGTCGGCATCTTGAATAACAGTGATATCACCATCAGCACATTCTATCCCAGTGTGTAAAGCAGCCCCTTTACCTTTGTTAAAATCATGTCTAATTAATTTAATATTCAGATCCTTATTAGACTCAAGATATTCTTGAACTACATCGTACGTGTTGTCTGAAGAGCAATCATCTACAATAATCACCTCTTTTTGATAACCCGAAATTAAATCTACGGATTTCACTTTATCGAGAATCAAATGAATTGTATTTGATTCGTTATATGCAGGTACAACTATAGATAAAAGAGGCATTAGAGCAAATATAACTACAAATATGGCTCGACTTCCATTAAGCCGGGCACGAAATAAAACTTACCTGTTAAAACCTCAATACATTTGTATCTAGAGCGTAATTTTTCACCTTTAATAAAAATTCGTCCATCACTAGTTTGAAATTTACATCCATTTTGAACAGACTCTACAAAAATTAAATGTTGACTATTCTTATTGTACCTTTTAAGCACGCGAATTAAATTGGCATCACTGCAACTGCTTGCACCAGGATTGTTCAAATAGTTTCGCAAAGCACTAAATACATCTTTAGGAAAGATAGACTTTTCTATTACTGGATCTGAAATTAATTGAAATTCCTGCTTCCATTCTTTTCCGTGAGGTTGGACTTTATATCCTCTTTTTTCAAAATTTATTAAATGTGCAGTTTCATGAAGAAAAGTTAACAAGAATGCATATTGATTTAAATCATTATTGACAGAGATTCTATGGGCTTCTCCATTTCTCGGTGGACGATAATCTCCCAACTTAGTTTTTCTCGGCTTTTTAATATGTAATTGAATACCATATTGCCAAAGGATATCGTGGCAATAGTCCTCAACCCCTTCAGGAAGGTATTTTTTTAAAACCGCTATTAGATTTTCTGAACGCGAACTCATTGATCTTTATTGATGAAATCGTTCTATAACTTTTTCGGAAATTGTTAATCCAATTGATAGGGAAGATGTCGCCGCAGGGCTAGGAGCATTTAGCACATGAATAAATCGTTCTGATTCTTGAATATAGAAATCATCAATTAAATTCCCGTTTTTATCACATGCTTGCGCCCTTACTCCGGCAGGAGCAACTTCTAAATCTTCCTTTTGAATTTCCGGCACTAATTCCTGCAAAGCACGAGTAAATGCCGATTTTGAAAACGATCTGTAAAACTCACCGATTCCAGTTTTCCAGTATTTAAATGCCACCTTCTGAAACCCTCTCCACAGCAAACTTTGGAGCGTTTCGGCTAAATTGAAATCAGTTTTTTTATATCCCTCACGCTTAAAGGCAAAAACTGCATTTGGGCCTGCCTCAATTTCACCTGTTATTCTACGAGTGAAGTGAACACCTAAAAACGGAAAGTTTGCATCTGGTACTGGGTAAATTAAATTCTGAACCATATGAGCCTTCTTAGGTGAGATAGTATAATATTCTCCTCTAAATGGGATAATTCTTACGTCAAGTTTTTCACCTGCAAGAGTAGCGATTTTATCACAAAATAAACCCGCACAATTAATGACTAAGTCTGACTTAATTTTTTGTTTGGTTGTTTGAGTATAATTATGATTAAACGAAAGAACCATTTCATTAAAAAAGAACTCAACTGTGTTTGAAGCTTCTAATTCTTTTTTCATTTCCTCCGTAACTCTCTTATATGCCACAATTCCAGTTTGGGGGACCTTAATTCCTTTAATGCCGGTACAGTGAGGTTCTATTTCTTTAATTTGGCTGCTATTTAAATATTCCAATCCTTTTAAACCATTCGCAATTCCGCGATGATACAGTTTATCCAATGCATCAAGTTGAGTTTCATTTAAAGCAACAATTACCTTCCCACAAATTTCAAAAGGAATATTTTTTTTACGACAAAACTCTATCAAAAAATCATATCCTCGAATACAGTTTTGAGCTTTTAAACTGCCGGGTTTATAATAGATTCCTGAATGAATTACACCTGAATTATGCCCAGTTTGGTGGCTTGCCACCTGAGGCTCTTTCTCAATAATTTTTATCTTCCAATTTGGTTGAAGTTTGTTTAATTGATAAGCCGTGGAAACACCTACTATTCCCGCACCAATTATTACAATTTCAGGCATTCACAAATTTATTATTTTTTAATTGAAGATATGATACAATCACTACAATTTAAGGTTTCACACCAATTCCTTACTTGATGTATTATTGAATGATCTTGCCACTTATCGGCTATATTCGAAGCTGTAGTAAAATTACTTAGAAATCGTTTATGTAATCCCGTTATATTTGGCTTTAATTTTAGGAGTTGATTCTCCCACTGGCTTGAGCCGTTACTGTATTTATAAGAAAAGTAAATACCAATTGTATTTACCCATACTTCAGTTTGTTTGGATTTACTTAACGGGTTCGAATACCGTTGATCAAACTTAAACCAATTTTCAAAACTTTTATAATCCATTGATTTCTTTAACGCTTCCCAGTTTTGATATGTGTTAATAATAAATTCTGATATCTGTAACATTCTAAGCTCTAAATTCAAGCCTCTGTTTCCGGTAGATTTTTTCCAAGCCCATTCATGTGCTAAAGGTATATACTTATTTTGATAGACCGCAAGATCTCGTTCCCATTTTAAGTTGTATCGAAAATCATTGCTAAGATTATTAATGTTCAAGCCAGTTCTGTCAATTAATAAGAATAAAATTTCAGAGAGCTTACCTTTTAAAATCAATGAATCCTTTACCGTGCTTAAGGCTATTTCCAACTGTCCACGATTTTTTTTATCTATAAAATAAGTAGCCGCCCAAAAAACAAGGGATCGACGAAAATCACCCCTGTTCATTCGTATTAAATCATGGAAGATTATTATTTGTTGGTTGAATCGATAATTTAAAGCCCGCTTTAATTGTTTTTGAATATCACTTTTAAAAAATTTTTGCCAATCACTTCCAAAGCATATTGGGGTTTGATTTTGTAAAATCTGCAAATCTTTATGACAAAAATATTCAGACAACACCAGTGTAGGAATTATCTCGCCTTTAAAGTTTCGCACTATTTTGTCATTATTCCATACCACATGTAAAATTACATTATTGTAATTCTTATCATACTGATGATCATGCAAATCCCAATCAGAGGCATTAACGTGTATTTCAATATCACCTAAAAATTCAATATCGTTAATAATTATTTTTGACCCCGTAAAATCTGGGCCTTGACTAAAATTCAAAGCACCTTGATATAGGATTATAAGTCGTAAATTATTTGATAATTGATACTGATATTCTAGCGAATTATACCGCCAGAATTGTTGTAGAATTGTCTCCGGAATTTTTAATTTTTCAATTAACACACTATAAATTATGAAAATTTTATAGATATGTTTCTATCGTCGTGTGTTGAATTCTAAATTGTCTTAACTCCTGTTTAATGTCTTTTTTTATTTTTTCTGAATCGTATTGGTCTCTCAATTTAACTTCCAGAGTACAGGCATTTCGTGTAGTACTGATTGCCCAGATATGAACATTTTTAACTTCTAAAACGCCTTCAATATTTTTTACATCAGTAATTACTTTATCAATAGAAATTTCAAAAGGTACACCATCTAGGCTCAGTCGTAAGGTTTTCTTAAACAGGTTCCAGGTTCCATATAGAATTACCAAACCAATAATTGCACCAATTATTGGATCCATCCATTGTGGGCCGCCCACACTGATAATAAAACCGCCTAATAATACTGCCACGCTCACAAGTGCATCCGCTATCATATGTAAAAATGCAGCCCTATTATTTAGTTCTTTTTCTCTAAAAAAGAGTAATGCTGTTATTGTGTTTATGACTATACCTAAGCCAGCAATCCACATCACTGTATTTGTATCAATTAATGTTGGAGATTTAATTCTGACATATGCATTCGAAAACATTTCTGCTACGGCCCAAAATAAAACAACACAATTAGCTAAAGAAGCGAGTATGGTACCTTTAGAAAATCCATATGTATATTTTTTTGTTGGAGATTTGCCCGCCATAACGAATGCGAACCAACTGAGAATTAAACCTAACACATCAGATAGGTTATGCCAGGCATCGGCTGTTAAACTAATTGAGTCAACTTTCCAACCATAAAAAAACTCAACACTTACAAATAAAGTGTTGAGTAATATTCCCCAAAGGAATTTGTTGGTTACTTTTAGATGGTGGTCGTGATGATCGTGATTATGCATTAAAAACCAAGTAATACTTCTTCAGGCTTTCTACCATCAAATAGCATTTCTGGATTTTCTAAAAGATTTTTTACTCTCACTAAGAAACTTACACTCTCTCTACCATCAATGATTCTATGGTCATAACTTAGAGCAAGATACATCATTGGTCTAATTACAATTTGACCATTCTCTACTACAGGACGCTCAACGATGTTATGCATTCCTAAAATACCGCTTTGCGGAGGATTAAGAATAGGAGTACTCATCATGGATCCAAAAACACCACCATTCGTAATTGTGAATGAACCTCCTGTCATTTCGTCGATACTAAGTTTATTATCTCTTGCTTTTAAGGCCAAACGTTTTACCTCTTTTTCTATCCCATCTAAACTCAATGTTTCGGCACTTCTGATTACAGGAACTACCAAACCTTTAGGAGCACTAACAGCAATAGAAATATCACAATAATCATGATATATAATTTCTTCACCGTCTATACTCGCATTTACAGCTGGCCACTCCTTAAGCGCAATACATACAGCACGTGTGAAAAAGCTCATAAAGCCAAGATTAATACCAAATTCTTCCTTAAATCTTTCTTTATATTGCTTACGTAAATCCATTACAGGCTTCATGTTTACCTCATTAAATGTGGTTAACACCGCTGTATCATTTTTAGCAGAGACAAGTCTTTTTGCAACCGTTTTGCGCAAATTACTCATCTTCTGTCTGCGAACTTCACGAGAAGAAATACCATTATTACCACTCTTATTTACACCGAGCTTTATTATAGCCTCAAGAGCGTCTACTTTGGTGATTTTTCCGTTAGACCCGGTACCAGTAATTTGACTCGGATTGATACCATATTCCTTGATCAACTCTAACGCTACTGGTGATATATTTAAATCATCGATATCTAATGATTTGTTCTTTTCCGCTGGTTTAGGATCATTAGCTTCACGTTTTGCTTCAGTTTTTTCTACTTCTTTGGATTCAACCGGTGCAGGCTCTTCCTTAACAGCAGAAGCAGGCTTTTCAGCTTCTGTATTTATAACAGCAATTACCGTATTAACTTCAATTGTATCGCCTTCGTTCCCGATGAGCTTTTCAATTACGCCGGCTTTTTCAGCATTCACCTCAAAAGTAGCCTTATCACTCTCAAATTCAGCAATCGGGTCATCCATATCAACCCATTCGCCTTCTTTAACTAACCAAGTTGCAATAGTCACCTCACTTACGGATTCTCCGGGAGCAGGTACTGATATTTCTAATGCCATTACTCTACAAATATAGAGATACTTATGATTAGATATACTATTTATAAAACAAAAATGCCCTTGATTAAGGGCATTTCAGTTGAATAATAAATCCTAATTAATCTATTGATATTCTTACTTCAACACACCTATTTTTTTCATCTTCGTCAAAAATGGGCTTCACTTCACCCACACCGTAGAATTTCATTCTATTTCTTTCAATTCCATTCTTGGTCAACTGCTTTGCATAGTAGCTAGCTCTACGGTCACTAATCTGAATATTTATTTCTTCTGTACCGCGTGAATCCGCGTGTCCTACTAATGTTACAGATGCTGATTTATTGGCTTTTAGGAAATCAATTAATATTTTAGTTTTTTCTAATTCAATTTCTGAAGTGGTAGATTTATTAAATTCAAAAAAGATTATTGACGCCTTGGCAATTCTGCTAATTTGAGCATACAACTCTTGAGACCTGTTATTGGAATCTACAACAACGGACTCCGCTTTAGGACATCCGGAATTATCTGCATCACCCGCCTCAGTTGGGCAGTCATCTTCACTATCCATAATGCCATCACCGTCTGTATCAGGGCACCCTTTAAATTCAGTAAGTCCTGCAATCTTCGGACAGTTATCTTCGCTATCCATAATTCCGTCTTCATCCGTATCGGGGCATCCATTAAACTTAGCTATTCCTGCAACCTCTGGACAATTATCTTTTGCATTTGCAATTCCATCTCCGTCAGCATCAGGACAACCATTTAAAGCTGCCAAACCTGCATCTTTAGGACATTCATCATCTAGATCAAAAACACCATCGCCGTCAGTATCCATAGGACAACCGAATACATCTACATTATTGACATATTTCTCTGGAGTATTTGGACATTTATCTTTTTTATCATTCACCCCATCTTTGTCCGTATCTCCAGGGAAAATTTCCTTTAAACGGAAGGTTACTTGAGCTGTTGGACCAAGCCAAAATGCCCATCCAGCCTTAATGCTAACTGGACTATTTGTTGGATAATAACTTATACCCAAGTCTTGTCTACCCGTAAACGGAAAAAGTTCTGGGCGTGGAGTCATCATGTCAAAAATTGCCCGTCCGTAATATGCTGAAAATTTGTCGTTTATCTTGTAGGTAACACCAAGGTTATCCACTAAACGATTGCCTGGGAAAAAATTAACTGTTCCATAAAAACCTAATTTCTTCTTGAGTAATAATTCAGGATAAAATAAAGATACTCTAGGTGAAAAGGATGTATTCCCGTTGTACATCACTAAATCAGCCCCTCCACCTATTTCCAAACCCTGTGAAAATAATGACTGTGAGCTAATTATCACAGATAGTAGTAGTCCAAAAACTTTTTTCATATCGTAATTTTTTCAAATATACAATCTTTAAAACTTAACTAAACAATAATTTACAGTGCAATTAGTAAACTGTACAATTATTTTAACAAATGAACATTTTTCTTATTTCTGATTATTGTGCCGATATAAGTTAAAAGAGATAAGAAGCAATGAAACTATCATTAAGCTCCCCCCAACAGGAGTTATAATGCCTAGTTTTTTAAATCCTGAACCAATAATTTCATGAAGCGACAATATCCATAATGAAACTGAAAACAAGCAGCTTCCTAAAATGAATAAATTCAAGGCTCCAAAAGTACCATAAACTTGCTTTGTAATTCGGTGGTTTTTTTCATTTCCAATGAAATTAACAATAGACATAATTATCAATGCAGAATAAATCCAATACCGCGAAGCTGTTTTCCAAACTTCAACGTATTTGTTGCTAATTTTACCTTCAATAATATGCGCACCAAAAGCGCCAAAACCTATCCCTATTGCTAACATCATTAACGCTAACGACATGTAATTTCTTCTCATATTTAAATTGACAATTTAACTCCAAAGTATAACCCTAATGGAGGAAGTGGAATAGAGTTTATTTCTTCAAACTGAGTGTTACCAATATTTGTTGCATTCATATAAAACGAATAATCTCTTTCTGCAAATGAGTTTTGGTATGATAGTTTAACATCAATAACAGAGTATGTATTTGAATTTTGTTTTCTATTTATTGCCCTCCAGGTTGTATTTAACGAGAAACCTTCAAAAATCTCAAGATTTAAATATGCAATAGATTGGAGCTGTAAAAAATTTAAAATTGCTTTTGATTCCCATCCATCTTCAGTAACAATTGAGTTCTCCATAGAATTAAAATCCCAAGAAAAATCTATCTTTCGTCCGTAAAATTCATCAGAGAATTTAATTCCCCCTTCAATACCAGTGAATATTATATTTTGATAATTTTGTGGCATCCAGATTTGACCTGAATCTTTTCTAACCCAATCAATTGAATTCTGTGTTTGCGTATTGTAGATAGATAAGTGGCTTGAAAACTTTCCACTATTATTTCGGACTCCAAATTCTTTACCAAGAGAATATTCGGATAATAACAAGGGATTGCTCAAGTTATTAGGACCGTTGTAATACAAATCTGTGTAGGTAGGGACTCTCTGTCCTGTACCCATGGACCCATATATCTTCCAATTTCCGTATACCTTGGCTGAAAAATCAACACCGGGATAGAATTTGAAACCCGTGACATCAGAATTCATAGCATAACCGCCTAAAGAAATGTAAAAAATATCCCAGAATCTTTGAGAAAGATCAATATAAGATCCCAAGAAATTCCTTTTATGATTTCCCAAATTATTGCTTTCAATAGATTCTTGCCTTCCTTCGAGACCAATGCCCAATTCACCATTAAATATTGGAAGCAAGTAATTTATCTCTTGCATCTGAATCTTCGAGCTATGTTTATTTTGGTAGATTGCAGGATTCTGTCGGATATATACATAATGATCAAAATTCCATCTGTTAGAAAAATTCACTTTTAATGAAGATTTTCTTGATTTTAGAAACTCATAGGATAGATTTAAAAATTGAGTATTCACAGTTTCAATTGCTTCCTTATCATTTGGAGCAGCATAAAAGTAACTAGCTCCAAATTTATTATTAACACTTCCTCCAAGTATACTCAAAGATGCATCCGTTTGTTTATTAAAAGCATTAACACCAAGTATTGAGCGGTAAGAATTAAAATCAGTGTTGTATCTTGAACCTTCACCACCGAAATACTCAAAATTTGCCCAAGCATGAATTTTGTCAGAACCACCCTGGATATTTGCTCTTATCCCATTATTAATCCTTGTCGAGGAGTCCTTAGGATGAAACGTATTCGTAATGCCTTCAACAGTGAAATTTTTATAGCTCGAGTTATATTGCTTTCGAGTAATTATGTTAATCACCCCTGATAAAGCATTCAATCCATAACGCCTACCCATTGGACCTTTAATAATTTCTATACGTTCGATACTATTTAAGGGAACAGGAATATTCATCTGATGATGTCCCGTTTGAGGATCACTCATTCTAATTCCATCAATCAAAACTAATACTTGATCAAATGACCCGCCTCTTATAGATGCATCAGATTGTACTCCTATTGCGCTTCTTTGTCGTAAATCAACTCCAGCAATAGTATTTAAAACACTTGCTACATCTTGGTAAGGTAAACTTTCTATTTGTTTCCTGCTAATTATGGAAACAGTATTTCCGCTTTCATCTATTCGCGTATGCGTTCTGGGAGATGTAATAAAAGCAGGTTCTAAACTAATGGCTTCGGTTGTGTCGAATTGTGCAATAACAGAGAAAGAATATAATGCTGTAATTAAGAAAATACAATGTTTATTTTTCATAAATAGGTAATTAATTATTTTTAAATCTATCTATCAAATGCAACAAATATTCACGATGGGATTTGACTTGAGCTCTTGTAAAATTATCATTAGATGAATTAGCTGTTATCGTATTCTTGGAGTTGCTTTCAATATCAGATAATTGTGAGAAGATAGCGGCTTTAACGGCACCTGGAAGCCTTTTATTTTTCATTAAACCAATTAGCTGTTGAGTATAAGAAATTTGAAGGTTTTGCCTTACGGGATTTGGAAGTTTATTCAAATCAGCATTAAAAATACTAAATGTTAAATCTGTTAACATTTCAAAAGTAGAATAATTACCTCCCAGTTGGCTATATTCTGACATTCGCTGTAGAACATTGGGATGAAGTAAATGGGCCAATACATTATTTTGAATTTGTTCTATTTGTTTATTCAATTTAGGCTCTTCTGAATCTCCAAAGAAATTAAAACCACGTCTTTGTTTTTGCAGGTAATTAGCAATACCATTGGGTGATTTTATTGCATCCGGGCTAAACAAATAATCACGCAATAACTTAATTGCTCTTTTTTGTTGGTCTCTAGATACAGGGGTGTATGGCTTTGTATATTCAGTTTGCCCTGGGGTAAATCTTTCTACATAGATTCCTCCAATATATCTAGAAATAACTCCCATTTGCGTTCCATAACTACCTAATAAGATTCCATATTGAGAAACCAAGGGTTGATAGCTTTCGAATCCTTGAGAGTTATATTGGTCAAATAATCTATTTAGTTTTTGTTCGATCATTTTAACTTGAGCTTCAGCAAATCCCATTGCATCACTGCTTAAATCACCAATCATAACTCTCGGATCTATAGCTTTTCCTGGTGAACGCATATCATCTGCATCATTTCCAAATGCATGTTCATGCATCAATGAAGCAGATAAAATTTGATTCAATCTTAATTCTTCATCTTTAGAATCATCCAACGGAAGGCTGTAACCATAATTGATTGCCCATAAATCATAGGGACCAGGTGATGTTTGACAATACTGAACCAAAACTGAATCAACTGGAAAATTAATTGCAGGATAGTCCATCACCGATCCAATTAAGCTGTTTTTAGTCGTATAATCACGATTTCTTAGTTCTTCTAAATTACAGAGTTGAGATGCCTTCATATTATGATTTAGACCAAGAGTATGTCCCATTTCATGTAAAATCAAATAATGTAGAGATTCGTAAAGGAGTCTGCTCATCTCTGTAGAATCATTAAATCCTCCTGTTAAAAGCAATTTTGCAGTTTCGGTTTGGTGATGTAAAAGGGAACTTGCTTTACAATTTGCTGAGCTCGGCAATTCGTAGAGATCATCGTACTTAACTCTATTGGTTAGAAATACATATTCTAGCATTATATCAGCTCCAAGTATTTCACCAGTACGAGGATTAACAAAGCTTGGGCCGTAACCACCGAAGGGAGGATTTGGGGAGGAGGTCCATCTAAGCACATTATATCTAATATCTCCTGCATCCCATGATGCTGTATCAGACTGAACTTTTATTTGAATAGCATTGATAAATCCTAAAGGCTCAAAAGCCTTGTTCCACTCTAATGCAGCATGTTTAATTATTGGGATTAATGCTTTTGGTGTAGTATTTTCAATCCACCATACTATAGGTTTTACAGGTTCACTTTTAAGTGCTTCAGGATTTTTTTTCTGTAAATCCCATTTATGAATAAGATCTTTATAATTCACATACTCTGAAGATGTCATATCATTTACAGACTCTGAAAAGTAGCCTATTCTGTAATCATCTTTTCTCGGTTTAAAATTGTTTTTGGGTAATTCAATAAGACTGTGCTGCAGTAAAATGGAGATATATCGAGAATCAGTTACTGCAGAAGAGGCAAAACCTCTAGGATTGGGATTGTCAAAAATGTACTTGACGATTATATCACAATTCTGTGGGTATGTTTTTATTTGTTCGTATTGGGTCTTTTCTTTTGACAATTTACCTGCTGTAAATCCTTTAGAATTTCCACGACTTGAAGGCTTGATAGAATGAAGGTCTTCGCCCAAAAATAGTTCATCGGCAGATATTACATAACCGGTAGTATCCTCGGCTAATATTTTTGTTGAACTCAAAATAGCATCTGAAATATTTGCATTGGAACTTTTGGAGATTGGATTTTCAGGATTGAAGTAAAAGGAAGTATTTTGTTGTACCACTTGAATTTGATCAAAAACCTTTTCGAAACGAATGATTCTGCTTCCTCTATATGATCCACGATGGTGGCCTACATCGGTAACCCCATTTTCGGTGTATGTGAAATGTATAAAGTCTTTACCTAATTGATTTTTATTAATGTTCATTAACGATTTACCCTTGGTTGAATCAAAATAAAAGGTAAATAGACCTTTCTTTTCCGATTTACCTGAAACCAACTTTTTAATTGTCTGCTGGGTTTTTGACGGCTTTGTGCTTTTCTTTTTCTTGCCAAACCATTGTGCATTTACTGAATTGAATTGAAACAGGCACAATAAAATCAACGAAAGTAACGATTTTAACATAAGGACAAATTTAAGTAATTATAAATTGGCGTATTGGGGGAATTATATCTTCACGATGTTCAATACAGATCCGGACTTGATTATTTGGATATTTTTATTTCCTAATTGTTAATGTGTCAAACTTAATTATCTTTGCACTCCCGTTTGGAGATGTTTTTACCAACCCTTGCATTTCCAAACAATCGCACTCGTAGCTCAACTGGATAGAGCATCTGACTACGGATCAGAAGGTTTGGGGTTCGACTCCCTACGAGTGCACAAAAAAGCCACCCAAAGGTGGCTTTTTTATTATCAATTTGTTTGACTTATTATTTCTCGTGTTCTGAAGCACTGTAATAATATTCTTTTACCAACTTAATAATATCATTTACTAAATTTTTTGTTTCTATTAATAAATTAAAATATAGAGTTGTATTACGAGGACTCTCTTCGTCTTGACGCGTTCTTGAAATCTGTTTATTTATTTTTTCCGACAATAATTCCAATAAATCGTCCTTTTTGTCTAAACACTTTTCTAAGCTCACAAAGTTTTTAGATTTAAACGCGGCCTCCGCATCTGCCAATAAATCCTCTAAACTTCTTTGTACTTCTCTAAAATCTAATAATTGACCTGTACTTAGTTGTTTATGATTATTATCTACATGCTTATGACTCTTGCGAACAATGTATTCCAATGATTGAGCAATATCAGTAAGGTTGGCTAATACCATTATGTAAAAGTTACTTCCACGAACACTAGTTTCATTTAAATTCTTAATAAAATAAAACAAATGGTTTCTTAGCTCCTCAACTTCTTCTTCAAATTTTGAAACCGAATCTTTCGCTTTTTTCAAGGATTGCATATCGTAATCTTCAATTCCCATTACCACATTAGAATATATTTCACGAGTACGACTAATCGAAAGTGATATATTCTCAGCACTTTCATCTACCATTCCTTGAACCGTTTTACTTGCTGATTTTCTTAACGTTCGGAAATTAACTTTGCGCTTCACACTTCTTTTGTGATGAATATAATTTCTGATTACTAAAAATGAGGCAACAATTAATAGTACGGCGATAGCCGGCCCTTTACCCATATATATGAGATACGTTAAAACGGCTGCTGCTGTGAATGCCACGATAGCCGTTGCGAACCAACCTCCAATTACTTTAAAAACTCCCGCAACCCGGTATACCGCACTTTCTCTCCCCCATGCTTTGTCGGCTAAAGATGTACCCATAGCAACCATAAATGTAACATAGGTTGTTGAAAGCGGTAGTTTCATACTTGTAGCTATTGAAATTAAAATTCCAGCAACTGCAAGATTTATAGAGGCACGGATCAAATCAAAAGCCGGCAATTCTTTTGCTTTTTCAGGACTTACTTTAATTTCTTGATTACTAAAACTACTCTCAATCCTTTTATTAAAACTATCTGGCAGCACTTTGCCTAAAGCTGTTGATAAATTTGAAGAACCTTTCACAACCTTCTTTGATAAAGCATTTGGTTTAAACTTCTCCTCTGCATCTCCTTGGCGCGATAGATTAATCGAAGTATCTGCTACTGTACGTGCTTTTTTTGAAAACCATAATGTCAATACCATTATTCCACCTGCAATAAACAACAACATAGGTTCTGTTGGAACTTTCTCAGACAATACATTCATTGAAAATTCATTTGCTGCGACACCTGAAACTGTCCATGCCTCATAACTATGGTAAGCGGCCATTGGAACTCCGATAAAGTTGACTAAATCATTTCCAGCAAAAGCCAAGGCAAGCCCAAATGTTCCAACTCCGATTACAATGTGTAAAACATTCCATTTAAATACTTTATCAAATAAGGCTGCGATTAGAGTAAAAAATAGAATCATTCCTAAGATGAGCATTCCAGTATTTGCCGCAATGAATTCTTTAATATCACCATAAAATGGCGTACCCTTTAATCCTTTGTAAAAGATAAAATATCCTATTGCAGTAAAACAAATACCTGCAAAAACAAATCCAAATTTCTCGGCATTTCTCTCGTATTTAAAAGTAAATACTAATCTCGAAACCCACTGAACAAACATACCCACTGAAAAACTAATGACAACCGATAACAGGATGCCGGAAATTATAGTTTTTGCCTTTTCTGTGTTAATATATTGACCTAAGTCTGCAATAGTTTGCTCGTCACTCAAACCTATTTTTATTAATGCCATTGAAACTGCAGCACCAAGTAAATTGAATACTATTGATACTGTTGTTGAAGTAGGCATTCCTAAAGTATTGAAAAAATCTAATAATAAAATATCCCCAATCATTACTGCCATGAAAATGAACATTATTTCATCAAAGTAAAATTCACCAGGCATAAAAATCCCTTTACGAGCTACTTCCATCATACCGCTAGAAAACACTGCCCCTACAAAAACACCCAAACTAGCAATTATCATTATTTTTCTAAATGATATTGCTTTAGATCCTAAAGCTGAACTAAGAAAGTTAACAGCATCGTTACTCACACCAACAATCAAATCAGCAACTGCTAATATTGCTAGTGCAACGATAATAAGTAGATAAATACTGTCCATTTGTAAATGATAATTATTTAATTTTAAAAGTGAATATCAAAGCCTGTTCTTAATAAAATACCCTGTGCATTTCCATTTGATTCTGTGTAGCTAATATCTGCTTGCACCTTTAATTTGTGACCCGAAATATACTTACTAATTCCAATAGTGTATTGCTTTAAATCATTTAGTTTTGAATAATTTTTAAAATCAGCTTGAGTGTATCGTGTTACAACTTCAACTTTATCTGTCACAAAAACACCAATTTGAGCATTCAAAGAACTACCATCTATCACAGCACTTCCAGTTTCTACTCCAGAATCGTCTTTCGCTAATGGATCCGAAGTTATCCTTTTTGCCCATTCTGCCATTGCAGAAACTCCTTTATATTTAAACATACCATCAATAAATTGAGTAGTTATATCTGTTTGGTAAAGTGGACTTGTTGAACCTACAGGAAGATCCATATATTTACCCATCGCAGACATAGTTTTAACTGCATTATTGTTAAAATTATATGTGTATGTAAGCATCAGTTTCGGGGTTGCTTCGCGATAAATAGCTGCCTGAACATAATCACCTTTTTTTGCAAATTCTCCAAAAGGGAACCATTCTAATCTCGCAGTATATTGCAAACCACCCTCATTTCCTGTTGCAATATTTCTACCTTCACCTTGGGTTACTGCAACCTTCTCTTTAACTACCATTCCGACAGGCAATTTCGATTTATGTCTTAATTGAAAACCCATATCACGATCCAAAGTAAAATATTTATTTAAAAGAGAGCGATCAATTAGTTGTAAATCACCAGAAGAAACTACTCGCTCTACATTACCTGGCATCTTTGTTTGACCTGCCCAAAGCTCCCAATTTTTAGCAAATTTCCATTTAACAACCGCATCAAGAATATATCTAGGAGCATTCTTGGTGTAGCTATTTGAACCACTCATATCATTGTTAGACAACCCAAATTCCATTTTATAAACGAGTTTAGGAGAAACTGCCCAACCGTCAAATTTAAAACGAGCACGACGAATCAAAAATGAATGATCCACTGCACTCCAGTTGCTACCATCAAATGAGGAATTCGCTTGATATCGAGCCTGCATTCTGGGTGCAAATTTAACACTAAAGGAACTATCGCTAGCCACATAATTTAAGAGCCCTTTACCAAATGATGCTTGTTGAGTTGTCTGTTGACCCATTGTTGGCAGTACAAGAATAATACCAACGAAGATAGAAGTAAATGTTTTTATCATTGCGTTAATTATTTGTTACAAAACAAACTACCCAATGTTATCTTAATGTTAAGTTATTAATACTAAAACAACATTTATGTAACAATGTATTTACTCTTTGAAAACAATTTAAGTTTGAATTAATATTTTAAATTAATCATAATGCATCCATTAAAGATTATTTTTGAAATATGTTATTAAAACGCTTTTACTTTTTTATCACATTTTTTATCTCAGTGACTATCGCTGTATCGTGTGGAAATTCACCCCGTTCAAATAACAGTATTTTAAAGAATGTTAACGCTCAAACGATAAATAAAAATGAAGACTCTTCTTCTATCACATTGATCTTTGGCGGTGACTTAATGGGTCATGGGCCACAGATTAAAGGTGCCTGGGATGATTCCTTGAATGATTACAACTACAAAAGAGGATTTCAATTCCTTAAGCCATACACTGAAAATTCTGACTATGCCATTGCAAATTTAGAAGTTACTCTTGCCGGTCCGCCATTTACAGGTTATCCTCAATTCTCATCACCTTCAGCTTACGCACGTGATGCAAAATGGATGGGTTTCAACGCCCTTTTTACTGCAAACAATCATTCTCAGGATCGTGGTAAATCTGGTTTAATTAACACGATTCTAACATTAGATAGTTTAAATATTGACCATACCGGAACTTTTGTTGATTCAACTTCTTTCAAACAGAGCTATCCTCTAATTAAAAAGATAAAAGGGATTAAAATTGCTTTTCTCAATATGACCTATGGCACAAATGGGCTAACTGTTAAACCTCCAACAATGGTAAATATGATCGATACTACTGCCATTGCTCGAGATATTAATACTGCAAAAATCAAGGGTGCCGACTTTATTATTACTTTTATTCATTGGGGCCTTGAGTACCAACGTACGGAAAGTAAACATCAAAATATGTTGGCTCAATTTATCGCTGATAATGGCTGTGATTTAATTGTTGGAATGCATCCACACGTTATTCAACCGATTAAGACAATTAAAACCAAAGACGGCCGTGATGTGCCCGTAGCTTATAGTTTAGGTAATTTTGTTTCCAATCAACGAGATAGGTATAAAAATGGTGGAATCCTATGGAGCATAGACCTATCGGTACAAAAATCAATTGTAAAAATTGAAAATCATCAATACCTACCATTTTGGGTTCACAAGGTATTACCTAATGAAATAGATAGTATTTTCAATCATAGAGGTTATTACTTAATTCCTCCAAATAATAAGAAACTTCTACCGACTTCTTCCTTGAATGAGGCAGAACTATTTTATTCGGATACTAGAGCATTACTCTCTACAGAACTAGAATTAAAGTAAATAGAAATAGTTTTATCGCAACAAGTGAAATGTTGCCTTATCTGACTGCCTCAACCGTAAACCTGCTACCACATATCGGTAATTTACAATTACTACATAAGTTCCCTGTGGTGATTGAACCCCGTCCACCATTCCGTCCCACCCTTCATCATTTAAATCTCCTTCATAGATTTTGGCACCCCATCTATTGTAGATAGTATAATTCATTTCAGATACATTATATGTTAGTGGTTTGTAACGATCATTTCGTGTATCATTTTGGGGTGTAAAGGCAGTTGGTAAATACAAGCGGCAATTACTTTTTTGATAATTAACAACAATTTCATCAGATACTGATCCACAAATATTTGTAGCAGTTACTGCATATGTGCCAGGCTCAGTTACTCTTCTTTTGGGGGCGGTTAGGCCATCAGACCATTTATATTGTGTATTCCAGTTATCAATTTCGATATCAAGAATATCAGTTCTACAAAGGGTTGTATCATTACCTAAATCAACAACCGGGAATGGATAAACCCAAGTATATTGTTCGGAACTATCCCAACATCCCTCTCGCTCAACCACGTATTTAACAGTATCTCGCCATAGAATCGAAGGTATAAAATCTGATCCAATAATATTTTTACCGGTAAACACACCTCCTAACTCTTGAGGAATCAGATTGAATATTCCTGTATTTTGACAATAATATTCCGGCAATTGAGTAAATCTTGGATTAGGCATTGGCTTAACTCTTACAGTAACATTTGCAGTGTCAAAGCAACCTACCTGATTACCTACTGAAAGAATCACAGGCATGAGACCCGAATTAGAATATGAATGGTTTACTTGTGCTTGTGTAGACTTTTTTTCACCTAATAAATCCCAATTCCATTGTTGTATTCCAAACGAGTCTAAACTCAAATCGGTAAATTCAAAATAATTCACTGATAAACATTGTGGGGTATCGTTTATACCTATTGACGCAATCGGTTTAGGGTAAATTCGAATAACCTTGTAGGCAGTATCAAAACAAGAACTATCAGATTCCGCGATTAATCTTATTCTTTCAAATCCTGATTGAGGGTAATATTGACCAACATTAATACCTGTGTAAACATTTAAATCGCCTGTATTTAGAGTCCAATAATTTTCTTTTATCGCTCCTCTCTCAATTTTACCTATAGCTGTAAACTGGTAATTTTGATCATTTACACACTGATCGGAATCATTTACAGTTATTTTGACATCAGGATTGGGATTGACATATATCACCAGTTCTGCAGAATCTTTACAACCCACATTTGAATTTCCTACTAAAGTCGTTTTATAGTCTCCAACAGAAGAATAGTAATGAAAAGCATCGGCATTGCTTGTATCAATTATTCCATCTCCGAATTTCCAAATATGCTCAATGGACCCCTCATCTATAGTACTGCTCGATAAGTATAAAAATTTCTGATTTCTAAAACATTGACCTTCATCATTCACGATAAACGACATATTTGGCATCGCCCCTACATATACTTCGGCATAGCTGGTATCATCACATCCCTCATTAGATTGTGATATTAACCGCAAATTATATCTGCCATGCGTTTGATAAATATGTGATAACGTATCGAGAGTAGTTTGTTGAGTATTGCCATCTCCAAAATCCCAGAAATAGGTGATGGTTCCATATTTAATGCGCGTAAGATTATCAAATTCAAACCGATTTTGCCTTAGACATTGGACTGTATCATTTATTCTGAACTCATTCTTTGGCGACGGATGGGTAATGATAGTTTTTACGGTTGAATCAATACATCCTTGATCTGAAGTAGAAATTAATTTAACAATGTAGGTAGAATCCTGTGGAAAATTATGAATCCAAACTTTTTGATTATTGGTTGTACCGTCACTCACATTCCAAAATGCTGTGGTTGTACCCTCGCCTATTGAACTAATATCTGAAATCTCAAATCGTTGTAAAATAAAACATTGTGTAGTATCATTCACTTCAATAGCTGGAATCGGCATTGGATTGACTCTTAATATTCGTGAAAATGTATCCCAACATCCATTTTCTGAAGTAGCTTTTAATAAAGGTCGTTTATATCCATAAAAACTATAAAAATACCCAGGACTTTCATCAGTTGAAGTTGAATTAGTTTCATCAAAGATCCAATCATAGCTTAAGTTACCTTTGGCAATACTCGTTTGATTATTGAATCTGTAAAAATTCTGATTTAAACATTGCGCACTATCATTTAAAGTGAAGAACGGCATTGGTTTAGGCCAAACAAGAATATTTCGTGTAGTAGTATCCATGCAGCCAAATTCCGACTCTTGAACCAATACAACTTTATAAATGGTGTCATTAGGGAAAGTCCTCGATACTGACGCTATTATACTAAAGCTATCGTGGAATATCCATTTTCTTCTTGTACTTCCTTCTGGAATGGTTGAGTTATCTGTAAACTCAAAACTTTGATTATTTATACACTGTTGAGTATCATTAATTAAAATTTCTGATTCTGGCATTGCATAAACCGCTAAAGACTGATTTGCAGTATCGGAACAATAAAAATTGCTTGTACTTATATGCTGCACCCAATATGATCCGTAACTTGTGAATCTATTATTTGATAACAAACCTGTATCTGCGGTATTATCTGAATACAACCATTTATGTGATAAACGACCCGTACTTATACCCGAATTACTATTTACTTTAAATTCATGGTACCGGAAACATTGTGTTGAATCATTAACTCCAATCGCAGCAACTGGCATTGGACGAACAAATATTGGCTTGGAAATTGTATCCTCACATAAATTGTCGCTTACAACTTTAAGTAAGGCTTTATAAACACCATCACTAGAATAGGATTTGGTAGGTGACTTAAATCCTGAGTTATTTCCACCATCACCAAAATCCCAAATGTAATTTAAAGTGCCATATTTGATTTGAGTACCGTTATTGAATGAAAATAAATTACCTCTTAAACATTGGGAATTTGTATCTATTTGAAAACTTGGGAATGGTTTAGGATGTACAACAATTTTCCTTTCTAGGGAATCTATACACGCAAAATCTGAACTTACAATAAGTTTAATAACATGATTAGTGTCTTTACTAAAAATCAAATCAATCGTGTTCCCTGAAAAAGTAGAGTCATTATTAATAAGCCAATCATTGAATATTTTACCTGTTGGTATGGTTGAAGTATTTTTTAGGTTGAATAGGTTATTATTAACACATTGAGCGGTATCATTAATTGAAAAACTAACTTCAGGCATCGGCCTAACATAAGTGTTTCCTATAGTTGAATCTTTACAACCAAAGTTAGTGGTAGCAATAAGCTTATTTAAATATCCCCCATAACTTGCAAAAGTTTTTGTAGGGTTCACAACTGAACTTTTTGTTCCGTCTCCAAAAAACCATGCGTAACTCAGGCTTCCTGCATTCACAATAGAGTTATTTGTGAATATAAATTCATTTTGAGATAAACATTGGCTTGTATCATTTACTGAAAATCTGACCAATGGCATCTCCCGAACATAGATGTCTTTGAACACGGTGTCTGCACAACTAAAAGCAGATGTTGAAATTAAAGTAATCGTTTTCCTACCTGTGTCAGAATAAATCTTCTGTGGAGTAGATTGACTACTAGTAGTTAAATCACCAAAGTCCCAGAAACTGCCGAGTATTCCCCATCCAATTTTGCTATCATCAATGAAATCAAATTTATTAGTTGTTAAACATTGACTGTTACTATTTACCACAATCTTTGCTTCCGGCAAAGGGTACACTTGAATGATTTTCGATATTGTATCCATGCAACCTAAAGAGGTCTTTGTAATCAAGAATACCGAATATATACCCGTATCTCGATAGGAATGTGAAACTGGATTTGAGTTTGCTGATTTAGTATCACCGAAATCCCAAACTACAGTGAAATTATCATACGATGTAGATTTATCGGTAAACTTAAATTCATTAGTATTCAAACATTGCTTATCATTATCAACGGAGAAATCTGGGTTAACAGATGGTAGAACTTTAACCTGAGAATACGCCGTGTCAGTACAACCATAATTAGAAATCGATATCAGTTTAACCTTAAATATTCCGGTATCAATAAAGCTTTTATTAGTTACTAATTTTGCGTTACTGCTTGTTGTATTGGACCAATTCCAATTGGAAACTGTACTCCCTGAAGCAATTGTAGACCTGTCTTCCAAATCGAAACTATGTTGGTTGAAACATTGCACTGAATCATTGGTATGACTAATTATTGCTACTGGATTAGGGTCAACAAACACCCACTTTTTAGTTGAGTCAACACATCCATTCACCGTTTCTAGCTTTAGTCCAACGCGATAATAGGTAGCCGTATCGTAAAGATAAGTAGGTTGATATATTTCTGAGGAACCGCCATCGCCAAAATCCCATTCCCAGGATTGTAAATTTTGTGTAGATATGGAAGTATTAATAAATTGCGTAGAATCTCCATAACACACGGCGTTTGCATAAAAAGTAGGGATAGGCTTAGAGTACACCAATATATCTTTGGTGATTTTCTTGCTACATCCCGCAGAATTAAATACCAATAATTCTACTGAATAAGTTTTGCCCTGATTATAAATCTTTTGCGGATTTTTTAGAATACTTGAACTTCCGTCACCAAATTTCCAATTCCAATTTTTAATATAATCGTTATATGTTTCTGAGGAATCAAAAAACTGGACTGTTTCTTCCTCGCATGCCGTAATAAATCTAAAATCCGGATTCGGAGGAGGTGAAATCTTTACTTTTCTTACAAAACTATCTGCACAATAATTATCCGCAAAGGCCCATACTGTAATCGTATATGTTCCTGTATCATTATATGAATGATCAATAGGCCAAGTTGCATTTTGTACAACAAATTCTCCCGAATTCGTTCCATCGCCAAAATCCATATACATATATCTAATAGTATCCGAAGAGATAGTACTGTTATTATAAAATTTCGTGCTTAAACTATCACAATTGGTAATCCATGATAATTTTGTAACGGGAGATTCATTTACCAGCACCTCTCGTTTATTTACCATAACACTTGTATCTGGGTAGATACTTTCACAAACTTTAGTTATTCCGTTTAATATAAATGATCCTCTTGCTACGAGAAATGGATAAAATTTTCCGTAACCATTATAAGCGAGAGTAACATTAGAGTCAAGAGTGGTTGTGAGTACGTTATTGTTAACATCACCAAATCTCCATGTGTATTCGTTTGCACCAGAACTATTATTTTCAAATTCAACTTCCAACGGCGAACAACCGATGGAATCTCCAACAAAATCAAATCTAGAGGTTGGACCTACAATATGGATTTGTTTTGATATTGAATCTGTACAGCCTCTGCTGTTTCTTACAATTTGAGTAACATTATATGTACCCGATGTGAAATATCTTGTAGGATTTTCAAATAAACTTTGAGGATACGCAGAACCAAAATTATATGTCCAACGTGTAATTTGATCACCAGCTAACTGAACGGAGTTTGCTGAATCGTAAGTAGTGGCAGTAGAAGTGAATTTAATAGTTTGAGGACAAAGGAATGTATCTGAAGTTGTGCTAAATCCAGGATACACACCAGAAGCTGCAATAATTATTTGATTTAATGCAGTATCCCTACAACCCATACTATCAATTGCTATTATTGAAATACGATAATAACCAGGTTTATTGTAGGTAAACTTCATATCATTCCCGAGATATTGGAATCCTGCGCCATCACCTAAATCAAATAAAAGTTTTTCCTTCCCAGCATTAGTTCTCGCCGTATCAGAAAACAAGCCTAAAGATCCACCATCCTTGGGATAATATTCGGTGTAATCAATAATTGATAAACTATCTAAACCTGCACATAATTGACCGGCACTAGTGCCAAACGTTGCCCTTGTTCCAACATTAATCCACATACCTGTGTCAAGAATACAACCGTCTGGAGTGGTGACAAATAATGTTACATAATAAGAACCAGGTTTTTGGTATTTATGAAACTGTGAAGATTGGGAAGTTGTGTCAACTACACTTCCATCTCCAAAACCCCATTTAAATCTTGTATTTTTAGTTTGATTTGAATCAACCAAAGAAAAACGAATAACATCCCCAGTGCAAAAATGGGTAGAGTCATTATAGCTTGATGTAAAATTAGGATTCATCCTATTTACTCGAATAACCCGCGAAAACCATGCAGTATCTCTACAAGGGGATCCAAGTGAATCTATACCATTGGCAACAATTAAACCCACAGTAACATACCCATTGCTATCACCGGCATTCAAATCTGTGTAATTATGTTCACGAGAATAATATTCCCAATAAGATGAAAAATTACCTGATCGAGCTGCGGCTGACGAATCCCACATTATCCAGTAGGTGGGAGTAATACAAGATGGCTTCATGGTATCAGTCCAAGTAAATTTTACCGACTTATCTTGATATGTTTTATCTGGTCCGGGACAAGCAAAAGTATCAGAAGGAATTAGCGCACCTGCCGCACTTGGCTTCATCAATGGGATAGGGATTATTGTAGAATCTGAACAGCCTATTACGGTATCTCGAACGACTAATTTTGCCAAATAACAAGAATCTTTTGTGGATGAGTAATAATGTTTAAAGTTCAGTGAATCTTTAGAATAATTGCAGTTACTACCTACATTAATTCCATTTTTTGAATCTATTACACAATTACCTGCACCAACATCTCCGGCGGACCAAAACGCTTGTAAATGTTTATTTTTGTAAGTGTAAGATCGATTTTTGAAATAAACAGTGTCTCTCCCTTGACATTGAAATCGATTAACTACATTTCCAACAAATGCTCTAGGACCGTAAATATCTAATGAATCCAAATAAAGAGTACTGTCACAACCGTTTAATGATATACTGAATGAAATTGGGAATGTACCGGAAACCGAATAGCTGAATGTAAAAGAATTAGTTTTTGCCGAATAAGGTATTTTCCACTCATATGTTGCACCAGGTACTCGAGTTTGGGCAAATGAAATTCTATTTCCATTTCTGCATTGATTGTATATTGTATCAATTCTTGCATCAACGACATATGAAGTGTTTCGCAATAATGTTGTAGCCTTAAAAGTATCTCTACAACCAAAAGTATCTTGGATTATTAATGTAGGTTTTAACAAACCATTATTTGTGTAAGTATGATTAGGCTTGTAATACGGACTGTAATCATTAGAAGTAGTATCTCCCCATACCCATATAACACTATCCACTTCTGTTGAATCCCTATTACTTGTGTTTGTTAATACAATATCGGTTGAAAAACATCCGGATTTTGCGGGTGTCGAATACGAGGCTTTTAGCTCCGGCAAAACGACAACAGCATCTTTTTTCTCAATGGTTGAAGAACAGCCATTACTATCGGTAAGTTCCACAGTTATTGAATAGGTTCCACCCGATGGATCAATATATGAATGACAAATAATTGTATCGGAAAAGGGAGAAAAATCATCTACAAATCCATCATCGAAAATTACATTTCGTACTGAAATACCCGCATTAGAACGAAGTGTTATGCATAACTCATTTCCCGAAAAACACAGTGTATCCTGCGATAAATCAAAAGATGCATCTGGAAGTGGATTTACCAAGATGGAGTCAACAGGAATAGCGCATGAAGTACTTGTGTAATCCACTGTAAGGGTTGGAAACATCCAACCTGTTTTCTGATAGACATGGTCTACTACACGCTGTGTAAATGCCGAACTATCTCCAAAATCCCAACGATAATTCTGTGCCCCCGTTTGAGACGCCGCAGTAAATCTGACAGTAGAATTTTGACAAATTTGAGTATCAGATATTGTTGCCGTTGGTTTTTCAAAGATCTGTAAAACCCTAGTTAGTGTATCAACACATCCGGCATTCGTTTGAACCGCCAACGTAATGTTATATGTTCCAGTATTTGTATATGTTTTAGTTGGATTTTGTAATGAGCTAGAATTTGAGTTTCCCAATATCCATTCATATTTCGCAACAGAATCCTTGGTATCGAAAGTAGTAGAATCGAAAAATTCAGTAAGCATACCAGCACAAGCAGTTTGCCATCCAAATGCAACTTTTGGCTTAGTAAAAATATTAATTTGTTTTGTTACACTATCACGACAAGTTCCCGAGAGATTAAAAACAATGAGCGTAACTGAATAAACACCAGAACTTACGTAAGTGTGAGATGTACTTTTAAAGGTATCGGTGTTTGAATTTCCCGAAGCAGGATCTCCAAATTCCCAAGAATACTTCAATCCAGTAGTAGTTGTATTTGCCGTAAAAGTAACTGAGGATCCGGTACAAGCTGTATCAATAAAAGAAAATGAAGCAGAACATTGTGCCGACAAATTCGCCGAAAAAAAACCCGTTAAGAAAATCAAAAATATTTTAACGATTTTCATCGGTATCAAATTTAACATGACAAACAATAATTAAATAACCAAGTTTCCCACGGTTTTTTATAGTAATAATTTATTTAACAGTTTTTAGGGATAGAATAATGGGGTAGAATTTCAATAAAAACAAATTTTCAATATGGATTTAAATTTTATCAGCAATCTGTATTTTAAAAAAATTCAATCCATTAAAAAAGGGGCTTGTAAAGCCCCTTGAATCTTAAAATATCTTGTATTATTTATCTGAAGGCGTACCTGGAATTATATCCAATAGCTCCATTTCAAATTCTGAAATTCCGTACATACCCGTTATTGAGCGTGCAGATCTTGACAATGCTGGAGTCTCTTCATTTGAAATATAAACTTTGAACTTTCCACCCTTCATTGTTTTTAACATCGCTTCTTCAACGGGATCTAAATTAAATGATCCAACCGTTCCTTTGAATGGATCATTAGAATCACGGTTATCAACTACTACCTCGCCATCTGAATTTTTAAATACAAATTTACAAATTACAGTATCATAAATATTTGGCGATACACCCGAACCTGCTTGAAGTAATTTATAGTATGCTTTGCTTGGTAAAACACTGACCCCTTTATCATTTGAGATTTCTTTTAATCTATTGGCAGTATTTTCTTTAACCGCTTTAGTTTTTTTCTCTTCTGCTTGCTTGATGAAATTACGCTGTGCATTATTCATAGCATCCTCATCAAAAAGAAAATTACTATCTAATGTCATTCCGTCTTTCAAACCACGAATCATGGCGTTATAAGAGATTTCTTCAATGCCTCTACTTTTGAAGTTTTTTCCTACACTTACACCTACAGCATAACTAAAAGAGTCCATCGATGACTCAACCTTTGCGTCGGTTGAAATTCCGTTACCACAAGCGTTTACAAATAATACCGCTGTAGTTATATATATAAAACGTTTCATAATTTAATTCGAATATAATTCTGATCTTCTATTTTTTATCTCGTCACTCTCAGCATATTCTTCATAATCCATATATTTATCAATAATTCCTGTAGGAGTTATTTCTATAATTCTGTTAGCAATAGAGCGCATTACTTCCTGGTCGTGTGAATGGAATAAAAGTATTCCTGCAAAATCCTTCATACCATTATTCAATGCCTGAATACTTTCTAGATCTAAGTGGTTTGTTGGTTCATCAAACAAGACTACATTAGGTTCTTCAAGCATAACTTTACTTAACATACAACGTACTTTTTCACCTCCAGATAATACAGTACATTTTTTTTGGGTTTCTTCACCACTAAATAACATTCGACCTAAAAAACCACGAATGTAAGTTTCATCCTTTTCTTTTGAGTATTGTCTTAACCAATCCACAAGGTTCAAATCAGCGGTAAAAAAATGACTGTTTTCATTGGGCAAGTAACCCATTGTAACAGTAACCCCCCAATTGAACTTTCCTTTTGTTGACTCAACATCTCCCCAAAGAATCTTAAAAAATGTATTTAGAGCAAGAGTATTTCTTGATACAAAAGCAATTTTATCACCTTTATTAACGGTGAAGTTTACATCAGAAAATAACTTTTCACCGCTTTCTGTTGTATAAGAAAGACCTTCAATGTTTAATACCTGATCCCCAACTTCACGATTTTGTTTAAAGAAAATCCCCGGGTATTTACGAGTACTTGGTTGAATATCTTCTACATTCAATTTATCCAACATTTTCTTTCTTGAAGTTGCTTGCCTGCTTTTTGCTACATTGGCACTAAAGCGAGCAATAAACTCTTGAAGTTCCTTTTTCTTTTCTTCGGCCTTTTTATTTTGTTCAGTACGCTGTCTTAACGCTAACTGTGAACTTTCATACCAGAAGGTATAGTTTCCAGAAAAAATTTGAATTTTAGAATAATCAATATCGCAAACATGCGTACACACATTATCTAAAAAATGTCGATCGTGACTAACAACCAATACAGTATTTTCAAAATCTGCCAAGAAATCCTCAAGCCAACGAATTGTTTCAACGTCTAAATCGTTTGTTGGCTCGTCCATTAAAAGCACATCGGGATTACCAAAAAGTGCTTGCGCTATTAAAACTCGAACTTTCTGATTACCATTAAGATCTTTCAATAAATTTTCATGTGAACTTTCGTGAATACCCAATGAACTTAAAAGATTTGCAGCATCACTTTCAGCATTCCAACCGTCCATCTCGGCAAATTCCGCTTCTAACTCTGAAGCTCGCATTCCATCTTCCTCTGAGAAATCTTCCTTGGCATAGAGTGCGTCTTTTTCTTCCATTATTGACCATAATTGTTGGTGACCTCTTATCACGGTTTGCAATACTGGAAACTCATCAAACTCAAAATGATTCTGCTTCAAAACAGCCATACGTTTACCTGGCTCCATATCGACGGACCCTGTATTTGGTTCTATTTCACCCGCTAGAATTTTCAAAAATGTAGACTTACCAGCACCATTAGCTCCGATAATACCATAACAGTTTCCCCGGGTGAATTTTAAATTAACTTCTTCGAATAAAACGCGTTTTCCAAAACGCAATGACACATTAGAGACGTTCAACATAATAAATGCAAATGAGGTGCAAAGGTAGTAAATTTCGACATTCCTAAGTGCCGAAATAACAAAATAAGTGGTTTATTATAAGTTAATTGAAAAGTGTGAAACTACCGTCCATTTTAAGGTTTACAATTCGTTGATCCCTTGGTTGAAAAAGTTCACGATTAAACATGTAAAATCTTGCAGGCTTATTACTTACACCAATCTGCTTTTCTGAAAGCGGAATTAACACACCTGAATTAAGCATTTTCCGTCTAAAGTTGCGCTTATCAAGATCACGTTCGAGAATTGTTTCATATAATGACTGCAATTGGCTCATGGTAAATTTTTCTGGCAGCAATTCAAACCCTACCGGATGAATTTGAACCTTCTCCTTGAGCGCACGAAGTGCTTTTTCAAAAATTTCGTTGTGATCAAATGCCAATTCTGGAACTTCATGAATAGGTATCCAAACGGCCTCTTTTGAAAATGACCCGGGCTGTAATTGTGCTTTCCTTGCGTCAATTAATGCCATATATGCAACGGTAATCACACGAGCTTCCGGATTTTGACGAACACTTTCTAGCCAAGCTCTATCCTTCATTTTGGTAACACGCAATGGATCACCAAACGAATGGTATTGCTCGAGATAGATACCTTTTAAACCAGTTAGTTCAGATAAGACTCGGTTTGCAGCAGTATCTAAATCCTCATCATCACGAACCAAGTCACCGGGCAAAGCAAAATGTGTATCGTCTAATTCAGTAACCTTATTAGGAATATTTCGTTTAATTAATAATAACCTCAGCGTCTCATCTGAGAAACCAAAAATTACGCAATCTGTAGAAACGTGGGGATTGACTGAAGAACCTAGCTGCATATTCTCAACAACAAAGATAAAAAATTAAACAAATTTGAAAAATTACAATTGATTGAACATATATAAATATTCACGAAATATGAATACACAAATAATTCAACAATAGGAACAAGTGTATTTTTGACACTAAATAAATTTACATTATATTGCGAGACAATTTTTACAACTTATTGTAAAAAGTACTATATTTAATTATAAAATATAAGAAGTTTATGTTGTTAGTAGCAGATAGCGGCAGTACCAAATGTGATTGGATCTTCACAGACGGCGAAGAGAACAGAATGACATTCCATACGATGGGATTTAATCCATTCTTTCATTCGACAGAATTAATTGAGTCTGAAATTAGAAAAAATGAAGACTTAGCTAAAACTGCCCCAATGGTAGAACATGTCTATTTTTACGGTGCAGGCGCATCCTCAAAAGATAGAAATGCAATTGTAGAGAAAGCGCTGAGAAGTGTTTTCACAAATGCTAATGTAGTGGTAGATCACGACTTAAATGGTGCAGTCTACGCGACTTGTGGTGATGAACCAGGAATTTCGTGTATCATGGGTACTGGATCAAACAGTTGTTACTTTGACGGTACGGATATTCACGAAGAAGTACCAGCATTAGGATATGTTTTGGGAGACGAAGCGGGTGGTACATTCTACGGTAAAGAGCTGTTACGAATGTTTTTGTATAATGAACTTCCTGAAAAGGTCCATAATGCATTAGTTGAACGCTATAATTTAACTAAAGAAGAAATTTTTGAAAACGTATACAATAAACCAAACCCAAACGTTTATTTAGCTTCATTTATGCGCTTTTTGAGCGATAACCGTGACAGCAAATGGGTAAGAGATTTTATTTATAACGGATTTAGTAAATTTATTAATATACACATCTGGAAATATGAAATGCATAAAGACGTACATGTTCACTTCGTAGGTTCTGTTGCATTCCACTTCCAAGAGCTATTAAAAGAAGCTTGTAAAATCCACCGCTTAAATATAGGTGTCATTACACGTGAACCTGTACTTAATTTGGTGGATTATCATTTGAACAAACTGAAAGTTAAAGCATGATTAGAGGGATAATCCTCGATCTTGACGGGGTAATTTGTGATACCGCTGGATTTCATTATTTAGCTTGGAAAAGATTAGCCTCAGATTATGGTTACACATTGACCGAAGAAGATAATGAATCTTTAAAAGGCGTTTCTCGAATAGATTCATTAAAATTTATTTGTGGAAAGGCAAAAACTGAATTATCGGAAGCCGATTTTCAAATTGATTTACAAAGAAAGAACGAATGGTACTTAAAATACGTTAAACAGATGGATGAATCTCATTTGCTTCCGGGTGTAACAAAATTCTTTCGAATAGCTAAATACAAAGGAATACCTTTAGCATTAGGTTCTGCCTCCAGAAATGCTGCTCTGGTGCTATCAAAAGTTGGTTTATTAAGTGCGTTTGATGCCATAGTTGATGCTAATCAAGTTGTAAACGGCAAACCACATCCAGAAACTTTTAACAAAGCAGCAGATATGTTAAATATGGCTCCTCATGAGTGCATAGTTTTTGAGGATAGTGTAAGTGGAATACAAGCAGCAAAAACTGCTGAAATGTATTCTATTGGCGTTGGAAACCCAAGTGACCTTGAATGGGCAGATGAATTCGTTACCTCTTTGGGAGAATACGATTTTCATCATTTTGAATAAAATTCTATTTTTACCACTTTTACTAATTAAGTATAATGATTCAATACTTTAAAGCGGATCCATGGAAAATTATTGAAGATGGATTCAATCCTGAAATGAATGAAATAGCTGAAAGTATTTTCAGCATCGGAAACGGAATGATGGGTCAACGTGCCAACTTAGAAGAGGATTTTTCGGGTAAAACTTTACAGGGGACTTACGTAGGTGGAGTTTATTACCCAGATAAAACTCGAGTAGGGTGGTGGAAAAATGGTTATCCTGAATATTTTGCGAAAGTTTTAAATAGCACTTATTGGAGCGGATTAACCCTTGTTATTAATGGTGAAATAGTAGATTTATCCAAAATAAAAATCGCCTCATTTTATCGTGAATTGGATATGTTCAATGGTGTACTTAACCGCCGTTCCACAGTTACTCTGAATAATGGAATTCAATTAAGTATTGAATCTACCCGGTTCTATAGCTTAGTTAATAAAGAATACTCTGCATTAAGATATAGATTCAAAGCAAATCAAAACTGTAGCATTGAGCTGACCAATATTATCGATGGCAATGTAGTTAACAAAGACAGTAATTACGATGAAAGCTTTTGGAATGAAGTTTCTCAAGAAAGCCGTGACAAGGAGATGTTTGTTGCGGTTAAAACTAAAAAATTAGATTGGCTACTTGCTACAGCTTGTATATCTGAACTAACTATTGACGGTGAAACTCATTCAGGGCAAAACAAAAATTCAACTTCATCCAAAATAGCTCAAACAACTTATAAATTTGACTTGAAGTCGAAACAAGAAGTTATTCTGGTTAAACATGTAATTTCCTCAAGTAGTTTCCATCACCCAGAAGAAACAGTAATTTCTAATGCTCAAAATACAGTAAGAAAGATGTCGGCATCAAGTTTTGAAACTCATTTGGAAATGAGTAGTAAAGCATGGAATGCTAAATGGGAAATGGCGGATGTTACTATTGAAGGAGATGTTTCTGCACAACAAGCATTACGTTATAATATTTTCCAATTACATCAGACATACTGCGGTGATGACCCAAGATTAAATATTGGTCCCAAAGGTTATACTGGTGAAAAATATGGTGGATCCACTTATTGGGATACCGAGGCATACTGCCTCCCATTCTTCTTAGTTTCTAGCCCATCTAAAATCTCCAAACAACTTTTAATTTATCGTTACAAACAGTTAGATCGTGCAATTGAGAATGCAGAAAAACTTGGATTCACTAATGGCGCGGCATTATATCCTATGGTAACTATGAATGGTGAGGAGTGTCATAATGAATGGGAAATCACTTTTGAGGAAATCCATAGAAACGGAGCCATTGCTTATGCCATTTACCATTACATCGAACATACCGGTGATAACAGTTACCTATTGGAAGGGGGATTAGAAGTCCTTTTGGGTATTGCTCGTTTTTGGGCGCAACGCGTTCATTGGACCGAGAAAAAACAGCGTTATGAAATGCATGGAGTTACCGGTCCAAATGAATATGAAAACAATGTAAATAATAATTGGTATACTTCTTACATCGCTAAATGGTGTTTAAAGTATACCAAAGAATGTATAAGTAACACACAAAACAAGTTCCCTAAGATATTCGCAGAAATCGCAAAAAAAACCAAACTTAGTATTGAGAGTGAAATAGCTAATTGGAGACACATAATAGAAAATATGTACCTACCCTATGATCCCGAGGAGCAAGTATTTGTACAACACGATGGTTTTATGGAAAAAGAATTGATTCCGGTAAATCAATTGGCTGAAATTGATAGACCATTAAACCAAAAGTGGAGTTGGGATAGAATTTTGCGTAGTGTATATATAAAACAAGCTGACGTCCTTCAAGGTCTCTATTTTTTTGAGGATGATTTTGATATTGAAACACACAAACGAAATTTCAAGTTTTATGAGCCTTTCACAGTACATGAAAGCTCATTAAGCCCATGCGTACATAGTATCCTTGCTGCAAAAATCGGTAATATGGACAAAGCTTATGAAATGTATTTAAGAACTGCCCGTTTAGATTTAGACAATTATAACAACGATACTGAAGATGGACTGCACATCACTTCGATGGCAGGAAGTTATTTATCGGTAGTTCAAGGGTTTGGTGGTTTACGAGTAAAAAATCAAACATTACATTTAAATCCAGTTTGTCCTAAACATTGGAAATCTTATTCGTTTAAAATTTTGATGAGTAATAATCCGGTAAATATTATAGTAAATCAAAACCAAACTAAGGTCCAAAATTTAGGTGAGAAAAACCTCACTTTTACCTATAAAAACCAGACAATTAGCTTAAATCCAGGTGACAATTGGGAGTCCTAATCAAGCAATCAAGAGAATTCAAGCTTTAAATAATATTAAAAGAGTCATATAATTAAATAAAAAAGGCCGGTATCAACCGGCCTTTTTTTGCTTTATATTGTCTTTAGTACAGCCTGTAGAGTAAAATATTATATCCAATTTTTGAATTTCCTGAGATTGTAACCTCCCCATCCAGTAACTTACTCCCATTGGCTTCGTTTTTTAACTTATCAAACATTGCATCAACGATATAGTAACAACCAATAAAATTCTCATGCCCTGGGAAAATTACCTGTACTTTTGAAAACCCTCTTGGTGTATTACAAGACATGATTGTAGTATTATTTGATGTAGGAAGTGGACCTAATACCGGAATGCCTAATGCGGCATTATTCGTTGATGGTTTAACATCAACTTTATTACCCTTAAATGTATCTTGATAATCTAAATCTATTTTAACATTCTTAATGGTAATTCTTTTACCGTCATATGAAGCAGTATTAGAAACGAAATCCGACGCACTAACAATAGAGGTCTGTGAATAGCTAGTTGCAAAGAACAAAAAGCTCGCTGAAATAAAAAATAACTTTTTCATAGTGTATATATTTAAAGGTGTACTAATTTATATTCAAATGTCGTGCCATAAATTAAAATATAAAATTTATTACCAATTATAATCCAAGGGTTGCTTAATATTGAAATAAGTAAATTGCACCATGGAAAAGTTTAAATATATTTTACGTTTATTGTTGGCAATTCTCGTAGGTTCAATTATTGGTGCTACAGTAAATATGTCAATTATTCTATTGCAGCCATTAACTATTCCATTACCTGCAGGTACAGATGTTAGTAGCATGGAATCTTTAGCCAGAGCAATTCCAAATTTTCAAACAAAACATTTCATAATGCCATTTCTAGCTCACGCGTTTGGAACATTTGTTGGTGCTTTTGTGGCTTCAATCATTTCTAAAAAGCCTAAGAAAATCTCAGCCGTTATCATTGGTGGGATTTTTTTAATGGGTGGAATCGATATGGTTCGACAACTACCATCACCATTATGGTTTAATATTTTAGATTTAGTCGGTGCTTATTTTCCAATGGCAATAATGGGATATTATACTTCAATTAAAACTTTAAACAAATTGAGCTTTTAGTGGTTTTATCTGTTAATGCTACCCGTAGCGTTTTCTTCGATTTATAAATACGAGTTACCGAAAGGACATAGATTTCCCATGGAGAAGTATGAACTTCTCCCCCAACAGTTATTACATGAGGGTACTTTAATTGAGTCGCAATTCTTTACTCCTACATCCTTAACTACAAAGCAACTTTTATCTACACATTCAAAAGAATTCCTCAATAAACTTGAGTCACAAACACTTTCTTATCATGAAATCCGTAGAATTGGATTTCCCATGAAACCTATTTTGGTAGAGCGCGGAAAACATATAGCGGGTGGAACCTATCAATGTGCACTAAAAGCATTAGACGGATCAATGGCGGCATTAAATATAGCGGGCGGCACTCATCATAGCTTTGCTGATAGAGGTGAAGGATTTTGTGTTTTTAATGATATCGCTATCAGCGCAAACTTATTACTAAAAGAAAAACGTGTGACGAAGGTATTAATTGTAGATCTCGATGTTCATCAGGGAAACGGAAATGCACATATATTTAAAAACAACCCTGCGGTTTTTACATTTTCAATGCATGGAGAAAAGAACTATCCCTTAAAAAAAGAATCTTCTGATTTGGATTTAGGTCTCCGTGATGGGATTTCAGACTCAGAATATTTGGGCTTACTTTATGATACATTACCCATGTTAATTGACATGGTAGAGCCTGATATTATCTTCTATCAAAGCGGAGTAGATATTTTGGAGCACGACAAGTTGGGTCGATTAAATGTAAGTATGGAAGGGTGCAGAAGACGGGATCACTTTGTTTTTAGGCAGGCTAGTATTAATAAAATTCCAATTGTAGCCACTATGGGTGGTGGATATTCACCTAATATTAAACACATCATTGAAGCGCATGCACAGACTTACCGAGAGGCTATGCATTTTTTTGGATAGTTTTAAAGTATTTTAAGGTATTGTGCACCCAAATAAAACCAGGTATAATTTTAATTTTGTAAACCTTTGATTTCGAATAAATTAGGTGAGGAATTTGTGGGCCCACCTGGGCTAATTTTAATGTAAAATTCACTTTTAATATTACAAATTTTTTTATCATATCGTGTTGATAATCTGCAACTTATGTTAATAATCAGTTTCATATTGCTTCAATCTGTTGCATAAGTTTGTACACCTAATTTGTACACCTATGTTAAATATCAACTTTTATCTCATGAGAAACAAAATGGACCAAAAGGGGGAATGTCCTATTTATCTTTTTGTTAATCAACCAGGGCAACTCCGACAAAGAATTTCTACTGGATATAAGTGCACAGAGCGGAATTGGAATGAGAAGAAGCAACGTTTAAAGGGAACCAGTTCTATTATTACTACTATCAACGCAGAATTAGATAAAATGGTATTACGAATTTCTGAATTAGGCATTGAATATTATCGTACTGGAATTGATGTAGGTATAAATGATATTAAGAAAGTAATTACTCAAGACTCTTGGCAAAAGACAATACAACCTATAGAATTCTTTTCTCAAGAAATGATAAGAATGAAATTCGACCATCGTGAAAGTACATTGAAGGCGTATCAAACTACTTTTAACTATTTGATAAAATATAAGCCCAAAGGAAATATTACGTGGAACAGTTTTAACGAGTCATTTGATATAGATTATTCCAACTATCTAAAAAAGCATAAAGGTATACAGAGTGATGCTACAGTTGGTAAACATATTAAAATCATTAAGTCTTTACTAAATAAGGCATATACTAAGGGATTCATTAAAACAAATCACTTTAGAAAGTATAAAGTATTCAAAGCGGAATCAATAGTTCCATCATTAGAAATAACAGAAATAGAATTTTTGTGGAACTCTCTTGAAAATCTCAATCATAATGACAAATCTGTTGTATTGACTTTTTTATTCCTTTGTGAAACTTCATTGAGAATTGGAGAAGCCACATCATTAAAATGGGAAGATGTAGAAGGTGATTTTCTACAGATTTACGAACTTAAAAACGATAAATCAAAAAGACCTTATCTATCAAGTAGAGCAAAATATATACTTCAATATTTCCAAGATATCGAGTCATCAAAGCCTATTCCGATTAAGACCACATTCAATAGGCAATTAAAAATCATCGCAAAACGTTTAGGCTTAAATCGAAGCGTTAACACCTCCATCCGTAAGAAACTTGCAACCGTGAGCATACAAAAACCCTTGTACGAGGTTATTTCATCCCGCATCGGTAGACGCACATACACAACACTATCCCTAAAAAACAATATACCATTGAGTATTATTCAAAGAAATACAGGCCATGCAAATCTTGATGTGCTTCAAACTTATAACAGACTTACCGACAATATGGTAATCGATTTTATGCAAAATGGATAAAGCATAATTTTCAACAAGTAATCCAATTCTTATTAAATTATGTTGCCAAATGTTTCAATCTGCTATTTAATAGTATGAGCGATAGTATATTAAGACTAAAGGACGCACCAAATTACTTTAAAGTAAGCAGAACCACAATTTGGAGATGGAGAAAACAAGGAATCATTAAACCTTACCTCATAGGTCGAATAGCATACGTTAGAATATCAGATATTTTACATCAAATTGATAATGGTCAGTCACGTAATCCCTGACGGTATACACTTAACTGCTCCATATCAATACCATAAAAGTATTCTTGATAGGTTTACCTTTTTCCAACCAATTGACTTAAACACAGGTGAATTGAAACTCTCAAAACACGGGAATGAAATTTGGGAGGCCGAAGAAGACAACGTTAGGTTTAGTTATATTAGGTCTCCCCATGGCAGTAACCATATGCATGTTCGTACTTCATTACCAATATTCTTGACCGGTCAGAATTATACCAACCTCACTCGTTACGATTATCAAAAATCAATACGAAAACTTAGTGGTTTTGTTAGAGTTCCAATGTTAGATTTAGTAATACGTTCATTTGAATTTGGATATAACGCAAATCTCAAAATACATTCAACTCAAACCTTATTGGATTCCGTTATAGCATATAAAAATAGAAGACCGGATAGAAAGTCATACCAACATAACGGATTGCAGATTGAGTTTCCGCACCAACAATTTACTCTCAAGATTTACGATAAAGGTAAACAAATGAATTTACCATATGAGATTCCACGGGTTGAAATGATTATCCATAAAATGATATATTCAAAACGTCATCTTGGAATTGAGAATCTAAATCAGATGCAACTTCCAGAATGCCAAAATAGAATGGAAATTCAAATTAAGAATAAAATAGAAAATTTAATAATAGTTGACCCGTTACTGCACAATTTACCAAATTATATTCCCTCTCAAAGTGATACTATCTATAAATACTCAAGTCCTAAATTTTGGAGAGATATTCACCCAAATGTAAAAACCCAACATCTAAAGATTCTAGATTCATTACACTCTAAATTAGATAACAACATCAAACAAGAGTTGCTATCCGAATTAAACAATGTGAAACAAAATCATAGTTTTTTAACCCGTAAATAAGAGGTTAAATATTTTAACCCACAAAGCGATGTCTTGTATGCAACCGAGATATTAGCAATCAGCAAAGGGATAGTAAGTACTGTTCAGAGAAGCACACAGGTAGTCGTAAATGTAGAGATAAAGCAGCGAACTTTATGAAGCGAGAGAGGAGGCTATATCCTCAACCGACGTTGTTTGATATAGGCTCGTTTGCTTACTTTTTAAAGTAAGTCGTCAACATACGAAATAAACCCCTAAATCAAGGGCAAGTACCCCATACTGGGTGGTTTTTGGAAGTGAGTGCACTGTTGGTTGAAAAATCATTAGGGATGGTTGTTATGTTTTTAACACACCATAGACTTAAATCTTGGTCAAATGCACTGGCACCTCCAAACATACCATTCATAACAATCACATTACTAACATTCCACTTACCAACATCTTGATTAAATGAAGTTACAAGTGCAAACATCATCCCCATATCGGTCACTTTACTAACATCCCAATTCCCGATGTCTTGGTTGAATAGGGGGGCCTGTTGGAACATACTACTCATATCCGTCACGTTACCCACATTCCAATCACCAATATCTTGATTAAAAGCACTTGCACCACCAAACATTACACCCATATTAGTTACGTTACTCACATCCCAATTATTTATATCCTGATTGAATGCTCGAGCAAGAGAAAACATCATCCCCATATCGGTCACTTTACTAACATCCCAATCTCCAATGTATTGATTAAATGAACTAGCATCTCCGAACATAGCATTCATATCCGTTACATTACTCACGTCCCAATTTCCAATATCCTGATTAAACGTATTTGCCCTGTGAAACATCCATTTCATATCAGTCACATTACTTACATCCCAACTACCAATATCTTGATTGAAGGATGAAGCATTATTAAATAAATATTCTAAATTATCAACTTTCGAGGTACAGAATTTAGTCAAGTCTTGGCTGTTGGCTAGTGCCTTGTTCAACATATCCCTATCGGCAACAACATAATCTACCCCGCCAAGAGTAAATGTATCTCCAACTTCATATTTATCGCATTCAACGCAACCTCTTGAATTTATTATCGCATCATTAGGATTTAAATATCTTGTAGTAAAATCAACCACATTCCCATAGGCCTTTCCTACTGAATTCTCCGCAAATGCTCTTACATAATATTTTGTATTTGGCTTTAGTTGAGAGAGTACATCTACACTGAAGACTCCCATACCAGTAGCAGTATCCATATAAAACTCATCGTTGGTAGTTGGATTTGAACTTTCGCTCCAACAAACACCTCTTTTTGTAGAGTTCTCTCCGTCGGTGAATGTGACCTCTCCAGATAAGATTATCTCAGTATCACTAATTGACACATTTGCAGTAGTTACCTCAGGCAATTCAGTGGCCCGTTTATATGTTAAATTAACAATATTACCGTACGCCTTGCCTGCCGAATTTTCAGCAAATGCTCTGACATAGTAATTTGTATTTGGCTTTATCTTTGAAATAATATTTACACTGTAAGCACCCTTTCCAGTAATAGAATCCATATAAAACTCGTCATTGGTAGTTGGATTCGGATTTTCGCTCCAACAAACACCTCTTTTTGTAGAGTTCTCTCCGTCAGTGAATGTGACCTCTCCAGATAAAATTATTTCAGTTTCTGATACTACTGGGTTACCCGTAATAACCTCTGGTAATTTAGGCTGTTTAGGCTCTTCCTTCTTACAAGAGTTCAATATTCCAACAACCAATAATGTTAGAAGTAATGATTTAAATAATCTCATAGAGCAAAGATAATCGCCTTATCAAACTCTACCAAACATCAGATATTGATAGTTATATATATGAACCCACTAACAGACCACTTACCCAAATGGCAAAAAGGACAACCTTCTCCAAATCCCAACGGCAGACCACCTAAATTCATAACCACACTAAAACGTCAAGGCTACCACGCTGGAGACATCAATAGGGTTATTCTTACCATCTTGTCACTACCAGAAGAAAAAGTCTCTGAAATCGCTTCTAACGAGGAATACACCATATTGGAACGTATCATAGCAAAAGCACTCATTAACAGCCTTAAAAAGGGCAATTTATATGCTATGGAGAGTTTATTGAAGCGGAGCGTTGGTATGCCAAAGCAACAAACTGAAATTCAGGTGGATGAGAAAAAGATTAATGTGACTTTGAATCTTGGCTAGTAAAACTGCTTTATCTTCGATTTGAAAGATATCCACCTTTTTTTCAATAACGAATTAGATTATCAAATAAACGATATAATGTGTACACCGAATATGTACACCTCTCCAATTATACAAAACGTAAGAGGCTAATTTTAAATAAGTTACAGATTTGATTTGTGGGCCCACCTGGGCTCGAACCAGGGACCACCTGATTATGAGTCAGGTGCTCTAACCAACTGAGCTATAGGCCCTCAATTGAA
>JAURNR010000058.1 GCA_030830065.1 Bacteroidota bacterium
CCATAACAGCAATAATAAAAATACAAAACCTATCAAATCTTTTAACAATTCACTGTTTAATAATTTAGTGTGTCCTTGCATCAGTTTACCTATATCTTTGAAACTATTCCTAAGAAGTATCAAAGCCATAATTTCTATCTGCTTCGAAACTGATTTGGTATAGCTTTCTCGCAAATAATAGATCAATAAATAGACTTCATAAACGAGCAAAATACTAAAAGGAGTAAATAAGGAGGCAAACGGGTTACCAAAAAGGTTTTCTGGAAAATAGGCTATTGGTAGATAGCCGAAATCTATTATTTGAATAATTAAAAAATGAATAACAAAAAGTGAAATACCTGCATAGGTAGCAAATATCTCTATCCTTTTTTTAAACTTCCCCGAAAACATTGTATATCAATAAGAACAATGTTAAATGATTTCTGTTTTGGGGCACGGAGGAAGTAATATTTAATTGAATATTAATTTAAATAAAACTATCTATTGTTGATAAAATGAAAATACTATTTGTGATTATAAACAAAAAGGCGGTAAAAAATTACCGCCTTTTAATTAAACTGAATTAATTTTTTGCTACCGCATCAATTCATTGGATCATCTGTTAAGATTTTAATTGACTCTATTTGGTCCATTGCTTTCTTAGTGGCAGCATAATCAAATTTAAAGGCTTCAGTATATTTTCCACCATTAAAAGTAAATCTTGCTTTACTTCCAGGCTCACCCATTAAGAAATCCAAAAATTGCTTTCCCTGGCTGTCGTCAGTTCTCATTTCTCCGTTTGTCACAGTTGAAAATTCAATAGTTTTTCCCTTCTTATCAAGGGCCACGGCTGAGACAAAAATTTGTGTTGCACTACCAGTATATGTTGAAACCAATTCAAATTCACATGATACAGAAAAATCCCCATATTCTGAATCAACTAATTCAATTTCGATTTCTGAATCGGTCATTTTGAATAACTTTTTGTCCATATTGGAGATTTTACAATTTGACGGTGAAAGTTTTTTGATTTCGGGTTTAACCTCTTCAGAAGATTCAGTAGATTCAACTGAACCATTTTCATCAGATGAACCACCGCAAGAGGCAAATAAATACGGAGCAATTACTAAGACTGCAATTAATTTAAAATTTGTTTTCATATTTCTTTAAAATTATTTTCACTACAAGTCTAGTGCATATATTTAATATTTATGATACATGTTTGATACATATTTATTATTTTTAGCCCATGGATAATCTCAAAGAGCTCGTTTCAAAGAAATTTGGTAAGAAAATATCAAATAGGGGTGATTGTGAACGGCTTTCTGAGGAAATCTATAAAACCACCAAAAAGGAACTTAGCTATAATACTCTACGTAGGTTTTTCCAACTTGATAAATCAAAATTCAAAACCAGGAAAAATACTTTAAATATACTTTCTGCTTATATCGGCTACCAAGACTTTCTTGATTTCAAAATAAATAGCTCCAGAGAGAAAAACTGGGCAATCAATCTTGAATTTCATTATCAATTGAATCAGAATAATGTTTCAACCATTATTTCTTTATTGCAAGAAATATGGATATATGATAAAAACACATTCGCTCAATATACCATTCAAGCAGTTCAAGAATTTATTAACAGAAAAAACATCTATGCTCTATTAAACTTCATTAAGTCTTTGGAATTTCAGATTACCAACTTAAACTATTCCAATATATTATTAATTGCACAATCAATATTAATGAAGCTGAGAAAACATCCCTTTGAACAAGCAGAAATATTCAGCTTAGCCAACAATAAGCAATTCCAAGAACTATTGGTAAGTAATTTTATTGATTATGAATATCTAAAATCAGGGTATTTCGGAAAAATTATTGATTCGGTTGTCCAGTATTATAATGATCAAACATATCAATTCTTTAAGTGTCTTAAAATCAACAAATACATTCTAAATAACGAAATTGATAAAATTGATAACCTGCCAGAGTTTCATCATTCATTTCACCCCATTTTAAAAGGACGAATACTTAGCATTTTATACTGGGCGAACAAACATGACCTACCAAATTCAAATAAGTTCAACCTAAAAAAGGTATTAATAGAAAATTTTGAGGCCACAATGCTATTAGAGTTAGAAACCTTTGCCATCATTACAGAGGACAAGCAACTTGTAGAACTATTAGCTCAATATGAAATGAGTTCCTTTGTTGAAGACTACCAGTTTGTACACAATGAAATACATAATCTCATTCGGTGTCTATATCACATCAACCAACAAAACAGTACAACCGCTTTTGAAATTTATCAAAAACTAAATTCCAAAAATGTCCACCATAGCCATAGGGCCTTATTTATTGACACCCTTCACTTAGTTGAGTCCAAATTAAATCATTGTTGAGAACCGAGTATTTATTTTGCATTTAAACACCTCGTCACTTTGAAATTTTAAAGTCATTTATTATTTCTTCGTTAGCATCTATTCAGACATACACTAATTTTGTGCAATGAATAACAACCGATATTTCATTTGGAACTCAAATCAAAAATTTATCTGTTTAAAATACTTTATTCGTTTGACACCAATCAAACAGAAAACTATATATAACCTAACTCAATGAAAAAAACCCAACGACTCTTTGTTTACTTTAAAAAGGATTTATACGCGGGTTTTTTAGTTTTTTTATTGGCACTACCACTGAGTTTAGGGATTGCTAAAGCTAGCGGATTTCCAGCGATAATGGGAATTTTTACCGCCATAATAGGTGGCCTTATTACTAGTTTATTTTCAAGGGTATCACCTCTTAGTATTAAAGGACCTGCTGCAGGATTAATAACAATTTGTGCAGCAGCAATAAACGAGGTTTCTGCAATTGACAATCCCACAAATGCCATATCTCACTTGTCAGCAATATTGTTGATAGTGGGTGCTTTGCAAATTTTTGTGGGTTACATGAAACTTGGCTCTTGGCAGAATTATTTCCCCACTCAGCCATACACGGAATGCTTGCTGCAATAGGAATCATAATTATTGCCAAGCAAATACCCGTATTGCTTGGGGATGATCCTTTAACTTACAAGGGTGAAGGACCAATTCAATTAATAGAAGACATTCCAAGGTTTATACAAAATGCACATCCCCATATCGCTACAATTGGGGTAATTGGATTAATTGTGCTTTTTGTTGTTCCATTACTGCCGTTTAATCCACTAAAAAAGATACCGCCGCCTATGATTGTTCTATTACTTACTGTACCACTTGGTTGGGTTTGGCATTTAAAAACGGAAGAGCCGTATTACGCACTAGTTAACATAGGGGATTTTTGGTCATCTATTCATTGGGCACCAAACTTTACATTGATCAGATCTTGGGTTTTTTGGAAATATGTGTTTATGTTCTTATTTATTAATAGTTTAGAGTCCTTACTAACTGTAAAAGCAATTGACAATTTAGACCCTTTAAACCGAAAAACAAACCCCAACAGTGACCTAAAAGCATTAGGTGTTGGAAATGGAATAAGCGCTATTTTCGGCGGTTTACCTATGATAAGCGAGGTTGTTAGGAGTTCTGCGAATGTTGGTTTCGGAGGGAAATCAAGAGCAGCAAATTTCTTCCATGGAGTCTTTCTTTTAATCAGTATGCTTTTACTAATTCCTGCTATTGAAATGATTCCAAATGCAGCTTTGGCGGCATTATTAATTTTTGCAGGTTTTAGACTAGCATCTCCAAAGGAATTTATAAAAACATACCATTTGGGTAAAGAACAACTAGCTATTTTTCTAATCACCATTTTTGTCACTCTTTTTACAGATTTACTATTAGGTATTACTGCAGGTATACTTGTTAAACTAGCCTTTCACCTAGTTTCAGGAGTGCCGTTAATATCACTGTTTACCTCCAAAAGAGAATTAAAGGAGGAAAATAGTACGACCATTAGAATTAAAATATTTGAGTCGGCCGTATTCACAAACATCCTCACATTTAAAGGGGTTTTTGATGATATTGACTCGGAAAAAAATATAATTGTCGACTTTTCACATTGTATACTTGTTGATAACCCATTTATGGAATATATCAACCAAATCAAGACTCAGAAGGAAGAAAGAGGTATACAACTTACAGTAATAGGTCTTGAAGAAATGATTCCCTTTTCAAAGCATCCATTGGCAACAAGAAGGCGTAAAACAAAGCTCTAAACACCATGCATTCGTCGATGAATTTCGTCAACTTATCCACAGGAATGCTTATCAATAACAATTAATTTTAGCCGAAGTTAAACAGAACATGCAGTAATTATTGTAAATTTGTCACTTTATGGCTTTATCTAAACTTGCTTTTAATAATAACGGAAATGAATTCTTCTTTTCGTTAAGAAATAGAGTAGAAGAATATTTTGCATCTCAAAACATTAAAAAAACAGGTAACATTAAACTTTGGTTCAAAACTTTTGTTGGATTAACAGTTCCACCAGCCTTATTAGCGTTAACGTTTTTTGCAGGATTCCCTATGTGGGTGAACTATTTAATGTTTGCGATGATAGGTGTTTTGCATGCGTTTACAGGATTTAATGTAATGCACGATGCTTGTCACGGAAGCTATTCTACAAAACCATGGGTGAACAAAATGATGGGGCACAGTATAGGTTTATTGGGTTCGCATGCACCAATCTGGAAATTTAAACACAATGTATTGCACCATACTTGGACTAACGTAGATGGTTTGGATGACGATATTGCGAAATCACCATTTTTACGCCATTGTCCATCACAGCCTTTCAAGAAATATCACAAATATCAACATCTTTACATGTTCTTCCTTTATGCAATCTCAACTATTTGGTGGTTGTTTGGAAATGATACAATCAAATATTTTAAAGGAGAAGTAAATGAACAACCTATGCCAAAAATGACTTTTGTAGATCATTTATCTTTTTGGGGATTGAAATTAATATATACTGCATTACATGTTGTTCTACCTATTTACTTCTTTGGTTGGATGCACGGATTTCTAATGTTTTTATCTCTACATGTAGCCTTAGGAGTTCTTCTGTCTACTGTTTTCCAAATGGCTCATGCTGTGGAGGGGATGCTTTTTGAAGATGGAAAAGAGATTGAAGTGGCCAATGAAAAAATTGAAAACGAGTGGGCAATTCATCAAATCATGACCACTAATAACTTCGCAACCAAATCTAAGTTTGCAACCTGGTTCATGGGTGGATTGAACTACCAAGTGGAACACCACTTATTCCCAAAGATTTCACACGTACATTATCCAAAGATTAATCAAATTCTAAAGGATGTTTGTGAAAAATATAATGTGAAGTATAATGAAATCCCAACTTTTTGGGAATCCCTTAAATCACACGTAAAATGGATGAAAGACCTCGGTAACATGCAGCCTGCAATGGCCAATGCTTAGTCGAGTTCTTGATCAATAATATAGATTGCAACGGCAACGGCAGCGGCACCCAATTCTAGTTCCCGTTTGTTGACGTTTTCAAACACATCTGTTTCAGCATGGTGGACGTCAAAATATCTTTGTGAATCCGGAACTAGTGCTACAAGTTGAGTGTTTTTATTTTGTTTCTTTAAAGGGCCAATATCAACACCACCACCACCAAGTTCTAATTCTGAAATACCATATGGGCGAAGTAAATCCTGATAGTTCTTTGCCCTAGAGAGCAATACTGAATCCATTGCAAACCCTCTTGGAGTAAAACCACCCCTATCACTTTCTAATGCTGCAACATGGATTTCATTGTTTAACTCAGAAAGCTCTGCGTATTTCAAAGCTCCTCGCATTCCATTTTCTTCGTTAATCCAAAAAACACATCGAATTGTATGTCTTGGTTGATAGCCAATTTTCTTTAGAATCCTCAGTGCTTCAAAGCAGTGCATTATTCCCGCGCCATCATCATGTGCACCTTCCCCTTCATCCCAACTATCAAAATGACCACCCATTGCTATAATTCTATTCGAAAACTCGTTTCCTTTTGTCTCTGCAATTACATTAGCACTTAACCTGTCGGGAAGTGTCTCACATTTTAATTCGAAATTCACTGATAAAGGTCCTTCAATGGAATAAAAATACGACAAAGCATCAGCCGCCGCAGTGGAAACTGCGGCAATAGGTATTTTAGTTATTGAATCTTCATAGTAAGTTACACCCGTATGCGGATTCATGTCACAACTGTTGCTTAAACTTCTAATAATTACAGCCTTAACGTCGTACGGCGCAGCCCAAATTGCTCCGTAGACCCGTTGTGTTACACAAGACCCGTACGAAAAAAATGTTTTGATATTCTCCTCCTCAAAAGCACGGTTTAATAAAACCATTTTGCCTTTTAAATACCCTTTAGCTCCTAAACTATCCAACTCTTGCCTATTCCTAACTACTACCAGATCACCTGTAAATGTACCGCCTACGCTGCCTCCCATTGCTGTTAATGATACCGGTACCTGTGTTTTGTCAAAAGATTGCCCTTCTAACCATTTTATATAGCTTTTACATTCATACTCTGGATAGGGCGAATGAGGAAATGCTTTCTTGTTTATTTCTAAGTTGGCTATTGCTCTTTGAGAGTCTGTTCCGCTAATTAACTTTTGTAGCAAAGGCGATTTAACATACATAAAAGATCTCCCATTACGTTGCCACCTAGGTACCATTGTAGGCTGCTTATATATAGAGTCGAAATTATAGGCACTTAACATACCAACGGCCCAATCAATGCCTTTTTCTGTTTGATCACTACCGCTCAACCTTGGTCCTATCTTTTTACATAACTCACCTAACCTTGCGTATGAATGTCCCCTCATTAATGCCTCATCAAATATTTTTCTAAATAAAAGGCTATCGCCTGGCTTCGGTTGGGCAAAAATTACAGTTAATTGAAATCCAAGATAAAATATAAAAGAAAGAACCTGCTTCATTCTAACAAATTAATCAAATAGAGTACATAAAAAAAAGGGCCGAAGCCCTTTTCTAATTTATACTTTTTATGCGAGTTGTTTCCCTCGACCTTTAACTGCTTCAAGTAAATTGTTTATTCGCGACTGGCGAATCTTCATTTTTTCAGAACTATGTCCTGAGTTTTCTTCCATTCTGGTCATTCGCTTTTGAAGTTGATGTAGTTTGTGAAATAGTTTTCCTTTGTCGTGCTTTTTTTGACTCATGGTTTTTGGTTTTTTAAGTGAAACAATAGGCTGATAAATTCTGCCTTTAATTTCAAATTAGTAAATCATAATTGAATTATCAAATTAATCTGTTCAAGTAGGCCTAATATCGACCAAAAAGAATCATTTTTGAACCATGAAGTATAAACCTGTCATCATGCTGTTGTCCATGTTATTTTATTCTTTTAGTGTTTTTGCGCAAACCTTAAATGAAAATCAAAAATCCGATTTAAAAAAAGACAAATACGGAATGTCGCCTTATGTTTTTGGTTTGCTCTCAAATGGGAATCATAGAATTAGCAACAAAGACTCATTAAAAATCCTTCAAAACCAACATTTAAAAAATATACTTAAGCTTGAAAAGGAAGGAAAAATTATAGTTGCGGGGCCTTTTTACAATACAGAATCTGTTAGAGGAATATTTGTTTACAATACAGACTCAATAAACCTTGCTCGGGAATGGGCATATTCCGATCCGATGATACAATCCGGTCATTTAAAAATTGAACTTTATCCTTGGTATTCAAGTGCTGTTCTTCAACTAGTTCCTTCATTGCATGAAGAAATAGAAGAAGTTAGTATTACTGAATAATCAATATTTAACAACTAGATATTAGTTGTTGTTGTCTTCTGAATTAACTTCGTAAAATGAAACACTTTTGCCTTTTATTAGTCTGTCTATCCTTTTGGGGGATTTCCAAATCACAAATCCAATCAGGCCCTATGGTTGGTTACAGCGATTATAAAGAGGTGGCCCTGTGGATTCAAACAAAAGCAGAGTACGAAGTAAAGTTTAAATATCACCCTGTAAATAAACCAAGTGAGGTTAGGTGGACAAAAGCTTTAAACACAAAAAAAGATAATGCATTTACCGCAACTTTGATTGCAGATAGCGTTCAACCAGGCACAATATATATATATCAAGTATTTGTTGACGGGAAAATTGTAGAATTAAATAGAGAGCTTAAATTTCAAACACAAACATTATGGCAATGGAGAACTGACCCACCAAATTTTAAATTTGCCACAGGAAGTTGTGTTTACGTAAACGATTCATCTACTGACCGTCCGGGTAAACCCTATGGTGGGAATTATGAAATATTTGAATCTATCGCCAATGAAAATCCAGATTTCATGTTATGGACTGGTGATAACACATATTACCGAGAAGTAGATTGGAATACTAAAACTGGTATGTATTACCGCATGACTCACACCCGATCACTGCCAGAATTGCAAAATTTACTTGGAAAAACACACCATTACGCTATTTGGGACGATCATGATTTTGGTCCAAACAATAGTGATAGATCGTTCTGGAATAAAGAGGTATCAAAGCAAATTTTCTCAGAGTTTTGGGCAAACCCAAGCACAGGTATTGAAGGAGTACCCGGTATTACCACCCACTATCAATGGTCGGATTGTGATTTCTTCTTGTTAGACAATCGATATAATAGAAGCGTAAATGAAAGGAAAACCGGAGAAAGAACAATTTTGGGGAAAGAACAATTGAGCTGGTTAAAAGATGCTCTTGTATCAAGTCAAGCACCTTTTAAGTTTGTAGCAATGGGTGGGCAATTTTTAACCAATTGTGAATGCTATGAAACCTATACAAATTACGGTTTTGAAAAAGAAAGACAGGAAATCATAAACTTTATCTATGATGAAAACATTCAAGGAGTAATTTTCATAAACGGAGACAGGCACCACACCGAATTATCTAAGTTAATTGAAGAGAACAAACCTACCATTTATGATCTTACAGTATCTCCGTTAACTTCGGGTTCACATGCATCAAAAGACGAGAAAAACGATTTCCGAATAGACGGCACACTAGTTGGAGAAAGAAATTACGCTATTGTCGAAGTGACCGGTAAAAGAAAAGAACGAACAGTTAAGGTTACGGTCAAATCAAGCACGGGTAAAACACTTTGGACAGAAAACATCGAGAAATAATTTACATAAGGTGATGTTTATCACGTTTTTAGATAAATTACTTCCCTAGATTTGCAATATGATTAAACTTATCTCCCGCAATTTATTCATCGCTATTGGATTAATTGTGAATTCTGTTTGGGCACAAGACTTCCCCTATGAAGTAAAAATCAAACCAAAAAATATAGATAATTTTCCGGCTATTCATTCGTACGCTTTTGCAAGCGACGGCAGTCGCTTTCTAATCATAGGCGGAAGAACTGATGGGCTGCACCCACGCCAACCTTGGGCTGCATTTGATGCTAACAACAGCAATGCCAATATATTTGTCTACGACCAGTCAGACAATCAGGTATATTCTTCATCAATTTCCAATCTGTCTAATGCATTGCAAGAGCAATTAAGCAGCTCTAATATGAACTTCCATCAAATAGAAGATACATTATATGTTTTGGGAGGATATGGATACTCTAATACAGCTGCTGACCATGTTACCTACCCTAATTTAACAACTGTCTTAGTTAAAGAAACGATTGATGCGATCATTAATGGCAGCTCCTTTTCTATATACTTCAAACAAATTAAAGACCAACATTGTGCAGTTACGGGAGGTCATATGGGCATGCTAAATGATCAATTAATCTTAGTTGGAGGCCATCGTTTTGACGGACGTTACAACCCAATGGGGCACAATACATATGTTCAGCGTTACACAAATGAAATTCGATATTTTGAGATAAACAATGGAGGTATCCAACCAATAATTACACATTACGATTCATTAAGAGATACGAGTCATTTGCATCGTAGAGATTATAATTTAGTTCCATTTAAATTCACAAAAGACGATTTTGGCTATTTAATCTCTGCCGGAGTTTTCCAACCTTCAGTAGATCTTCCGTACTTATATCCTGTGGCAGTGCAACAAAATGGAATTACACCATACACAAATTTTAATCAATATTTAAGTCATTATCATAGCGCAGATGTATCCATATACAATCCCGATATTGAAAAACAGTTTGTTTTATTTTTCGGAGGGATAAGTCAATATGATCTCGTGAATGAAATGCTTGTTAAAGATGATAACGTACCGTTTGTAAAAACAATAAGTCTTCTTAGTTATGATAAAAACGGGAATTTCAATGAGTTTAAATTAAATGAACAAATGCCTGCTTTTTTAGGAAGTGGTGCTGAGTTTTTCATCAATTCAGAACTGAGTGACATCCATGGTGAAATGGTTGAAATACATAGTAATGGACCGGATAGTATTTTATTGGGATATATTGTTGGAGGAATACAAAGCTCAACTGAAAACCCATTTACAGATAACTCTTTAGAAAACACACAAGCAAGCACTTCAATATATGAGGTATATCTATACAAATGGTCGGCAAAAAACTATGATTATTTCAAAGAAATACCAGCTGCTAAAGTATATCCTAACCCCAGTTTTGAGGGAAAAACAAACATGGTAATTCCTGTAAAAATCGAAGATAAAGTAGATGTTAAATTATACGATTTACAAGGAAAAGTTTTGCATTTATCGCAAGAGAAAATTCTTACTAGTAACAATACAATTAGTTTTGAAATCCCTGAAAACATTGCTAACCAAGTGCTTATCGTAGAGGCAAAGCTAAATGATGGTTCTACTTTCCGATCTCAACTAGTTTTGAGTCGTTAAAAAATCCGTAAACAACACCTATATTTGAGCCATGAGCAAACGCCCATGGCTTTTTTTATGCAACTTTCTTGTAGTTAGTAGTATAGCCATTCTAGGAACCTCTTGCGAAGGAAATACAAATAGGTATTATTATGTGGTAAATAAAACCGATGACACTATTTATTTCAAAACCTTTTATTGGGACTATTTTGGTGACTCAATTCAAATAGATACATTCCTAGAATCAAACACTGCTTTAACGTATTACACAGCTAATTCGCGCGGCGGAAGTACTTATTTAGACGATCTGCCTGGAAGGTATTTTTATAATTGGTTAATTACTCGAAAAACCTTGCCAGATACACATCGTTTGGATTGGCAATCGGATGAATCATGGGGTAAAGAATTAATTGAACTAAGCACTACTCCATCAAATATCGAACATCATTACCGTTTTGAGGTGAATGAAAAAGACTTTAAATAAAAAGGGGCCATTGTCACCTTTTCCCTGATTTTAAGTAGCTTGTGATTTTTGTTATTACTTTTGAAACATGTCGATTGCAAAAGAGTTTAAAGAGTTTATTTCAAGAGGTAATGTTATTGAATTGGGGGTTGCCGTAATTATAGGTGCGGCCTTTCAGGGAATAATTTATAGCATTGTAAATGATTTATTCATGCCACTCATTGCGTTAATTGGCGGATGGGATAAGGTCTCTGATTTAAAATACGGACCCTTTAATTATGGTAAATTCATTGCCGCCATATTACACTTTTTTTCGGTTGCCCTGGTAACTTTTCTTGTAGTAAAAGCCACAAATAAATTTAAAAATAACGAACCTAAATGAGAGCTGTAATTCAGAGAGTATCAGAAGCTTCTGTTACAGTCAACAATAAGGTTATATCAAGTATTAATAATGGTCTCTTGGTGTTGCTAGGAATTGAGGATGCCGACACAAGTGAAGATATTATATGGTTGATTGGAAAACTTTCTAAAATGAGAATCTTTTCCGATTCGGAAGGCAAAATGAACCTTTCACTGAACGATTGTAATGGCTCATTACTTTTAGTTAGTCAATTCACCCTACACGCAATGACGGCCAAAGGAAATAGACCTTCATTTATAAGATCAGCAAAGCCAGAAAAAGCAATTCCTGTGTATGAGGAATTTATTAAAATATGGCAACAACAAACCAATATCCCGATTCAAACAGGTGAGTTTGGCGCGGATATGAAAATTAATTTATTAAATGATGGTCCCGTAACAATTATTATAGATTCTAAAGCAAAAGAATAAGCACCCGTCAAAATAAAATATTATCAATCAACCTTACTCCTTCCAAATAGCCTGCAAAAATTATAGCTCCTTGGTTAGAGCATGAACGATCAACCTGCATTTCTGGCAGACTTATTTTTTCTAAGTATTCAATTTCAATGCCTGCTTTGGTGATTTTCTTCCTTTCCTCAGATAAGCAACTCTCATTAAAATTGTTCTTTAAACTATTTAAAGACTTAAATATTTGAGAAGCTGTATTTCTTCCCTCCTCAGAAAGTCTTTCGTTTCTACTACTGTATGCAAGGCCGGACTTTTCTCTATGAGTAGGTACCATATTGAATTCGATATTTGGAAAATATGTATTCATCATCTCCCCAACCACCATACACTGTTGCAAATCTTTTTGACCAAAAAACACCTGCTTTGGTTTGATTAAATGATAAAAGGATGATAACACATCTACTACACCTTGAAAATGACCTTCTCTGAAAGCACCTTCCCAGACCGATGCCACATTAGGTAATTCAACGTTTGAATTGGTATCTTCCGAATAAACATCATTGGCCGTAGGGATAAAAACCGCGTCTACTTCATTTTGCTTTAACAAGCTTAAATCGCCAATTAAGTTTACTGGGTATTTATCAAGATCATTCAAGTTGTTAAATTGCTTTGGGTTAATAAAAATACTAACGAGAACCAAAGAACCTTCTTTTTTCGCCGCCTGTACCAATTTCATATGCCCATCATGCAAGGCACCCATAGTGGGAACAAAGGAGAGTCTACCCTGACTCTCCTTACAAAAATTTTCAAGTTTGCTTCGAGTATAAAAGATGCGCATTTTTTCGTAAGGCCCTACAAATAAAGGCACAACGATTGATTTTGTTTTGAAAATCCAATTTTTTTTCGTTAATTTTGTATACTATTTCTTTTAGAAATTAGGCAGATTATGGAAGTAAAGAAAAAAAGAGTTCTGTTTGTGAGTTCCGAAATGTCACCCTTTCTTGAGACCTCTCCACTCGCAACTATCGCTCGCATGCTACCCCAAGCCCTTCAAGAACAAGAAAACGAAATTCGAATTCTAGTTCCCCGTTTTGGAGTAATTAATGAAAGAAGAAACCGTTTACACGAAGTTGTAAGGTTGTCTGGAATTAACATCTCAATAGATGACAACGACAATCCTTTAATTATTAAGGTAGCATCGGTTCCAGATACTAAAATGCAGGTTTATTTCTTGGATAACGAGGATTTCTTCCACAGAAAAGCCGTTTACAATGACGAAAATGGTAAGTTCTTCGAGGATAATGATGAACGTACCATATTCTTTTGCAAAGGTGTTATGGAAACTGTAAAAAAGCTAGGTTGGGCTCCAGATATAATTCATTGTCAAGGATGGATGACCAGCTTAATTCCTCTTTACCTTAAAACAATTTATAAAGACGAACCCGTTTTCAGAGATGCAAAAGTAGTTTACTCTGTGTATCATGAAGATTGTGATAGTGTACTTGGTGATGATTTTGTGCGTAAAGCAAGTCTAAATACTATAGACGACGCGTGTTTGGAATGTTACAGCGACACTTCAATTAATAAAATCCATGTAGGTGCTATTCAACATGCTGACGGTGTTGTTACTGCATGTGATGAAGCTCATAGAACAGTTGAGTCGCATCTTGGTGGCAAGTTGGTAATGAAGCACAGCGACACAAACACAGAAGAAGAATACGTTTCTTTCTACGAAAAATTAATGTCGTAATCTATTTCCTCAGTGAAAATCAGATTTGCAATAAGCGTCGTTTCCATTGCATTACTTTTTCTAGGAAGTTGTTCCCGTGAAGAAGGCAATATAATTATTGAAGGACAAGATGGAAACAAACAAATGTCCCTCTTTGTAACCGATACTCTTACCCTACTAACTAAAACCATTAACGAAGACTCTCTGCCAGGCAATGGTTTGAGTTATTCATTGTTGGGTGCGTTAAACGATCCCATATTTGGAAAAAGTAAAGCGAGCATTTTTGCCGACTTATCAATTGTTGAACCAAACAATCAATTTCCAAATACAGAAGAACCAGATTCTGCAATTCTATTTATTCCAACCGTTGATGGATTAAATTTTTATGGTGATCGAAACTATATTCATAACCTAACAATAGCCCCAATTACCGAAAATATCGACCCGGCAAAAACCTATTACCAAACCGATTCATTTCCTGTAGATTTTTCATTAGCTACCAATTATTCTGGACAATTAATTAATGACTACCAAGACTCTCTTGGATATCGCAACATAAAACTTGCACCTTATAAAGGTATTAGGGTAAAATTATCTGCAGAATTTACAAAGTTTCTAATGAACATGGACTCGGAGGCTTATGAAACAAATTCTGGATTAGATGCCCATTTTAAAGGTTTGGCTATCATTCCTGAATCTAAAGAGGTAGGCACGGGTTCACTTGCTGTAATGGATTTAACAAACGTTATTTCTAATGCATACCGGGCTAAAATTCTACTTTACTATTCAGATACACAAACTTTTATGTTTGGCTTTAATGGTAAGAGTAGCGTAATTAACCGAGGCCAAACAGGGCCCTACACATTAGAAATTCAAAATCAACTAGACAACCCAAATAACAGCTATCAAACAACATTTGTTCAGGCGTTAAGTGGGGTAAAAACCGAAATTCAAATTCCCCATCTATTAAACTTGGCAAAAGATGGCAATATTTCAATTCAAAGTGCACAAATAGAGTTTGCCGTTAAAGACTATAACGAGTACTTCTTTACAGCACCTCGACTAAGCTTATTTAAACCCTATGCCGAAGGCTCACAAAGAAACTTTTTAATTGAGGATGCTGTTTCCTCTTCAAATTACGGAGGTACGTTCAATAAAAGCACGGGCACATACACTTTTACTATTACTCGGCACCTTCAAAACATTATTAACGCTCATTACTTCAATCAAGAAGATATAAACTTGGGATTATATTTAGCGGTACCTTCAGATCAACCCGTTATAGGTGCTAGAAGTGTGATCGACCACACTAAAACCCGATTAATTATCACTTACGTTAAACCAAACTAAAACAATTTCGTTTTATAAATAATGTCGAATTCTCGAAAGCCCTATCAACTCGTTAGCCGCGAATGGCAGCCATCAGATACGACCATCAAAATTAATGGTACAGAAATTGGAAAAGATATTCTTCTAATCGCTGGTCCATGTGCGGTTGAAAACGAGGACCAGATATATACTATAACAGAATTTTTACAAAAGAAAGGAGTACGATTCCTTAGAGGTGGAGCATATAAACCAAGAACTAGCCCCTATTCTTTTCAAGGTTTAAAAACAGAAGGCTTACAATTGCTCAGAAAAGCTGCAGACGATCACAACATGTCTGTAGTGTCTGAAATAATGAGTATTGATAAAGTTGAAGAGTTCGATGAATATGCAGACATCCTTCAGGTTGGTACTCGAAATATGCAGAACTATCCTCTTTTAAAAGCTTTAGGAAAATTAAAAAAACCAGTTCTTTTAAAAAGAGGTATGAGTAGTACTATAGAAGAGTGGCTACTCGCCGCTGAATATATCGTATCAAGTGGCAACAACCAAGTAATACTTTGTGAACGAGGAATTCGCACTTTCGAAACAGCAACCAGAAACACTGTAGATATTGCAGCAATACCCTTAGTAAAGCAATTAAGTCATTTACCCATTATTTTAGACCCATCACAAGGAACCGGGAACCGAGAATTAATTGAACCCTTGAGTTTAGCCGGTTTAGCTGCTGGAGCTGATGGCTTGATAATCGAGGTACACAACCAGCCAGAAGAGGCATTGAGTGATGGGGAGCAAAGTGTTTATCTTGACCAATTTGAAAACATGCTTCCGAAGTTTCAACAACAAGCAAACTTAAGAGGCAAAAAACTTGCCATTAGCAGCGGTGCCAAGTCTACACCCATTTAATTTTGCGAGTAAATCGCTCGAGCGCTGATTTTTACATTTTATTAATTTATAATTTTTGTCATTCTTCCTTTTTCTCCTATTTTCGGGAGTTACATGACGACAAATAATCAATCATGGGGAACTAGAGTAGGTCTTATACTTGCAATGGCCGGAAATGCCGTTGGCTTAGGAAATTTTCTAAGGTTCCCAGTTCAAGCTGTGAATAATGGTGGCGGGGTATTTATTATTCCATATTTAGTGTGCTTTTTCTTAATGGGAATTCCCTTATTGTGGATTGAATGGTCAACGGGTAGATTCGGAGGAAAAAACGGAAACCATTGTACGCCATTTATTATGGACGATATGGGTAAAAAACGCTTGTGGAAATACCTAGGTGTTTTTGGGATATTTACCAATGTTGCCGTTGCTGCCTATTATTGTTTTATTGAAAGCTGGACATTAGGTTATGTGTTTCACTCATTAGGTCAAACATTTGATGGCTTAATTCAACCTGGTGTTGATGAATTCTTAAATCGACGTGCTGTTGCTGATTTCTTTGATAATTTCATAGCAATGGATGGTTCTACTTTAGGAATACCATTTCAACCTGTTGTTTTATATATCTTATGTTTAGCCGTAAATGTTTATATCCTATCTAAAGGGTTAGAAGGCGGTGTAGAGAAAGTAGCAAAAATAGGAATGCCCATTCTTATTTTATTTGGAGTATTTCTAGCAATTAAAGGATTAACACTTGGCGATAGTGGTGCAAGTCCAGATTGTAAAGACTGTAACGCATTTGCAGGTTTAGATTTTCTATGGAAGCCTAATTTTAGTTCTTTGTGGGATTTAAAAGTTTGGCTAGCTGCTGCTGGTCAAATATTTTTCACCCTATCGGTGGGAATGGGTACTATACATTGTTATGCAGCATATATTAAACCTAAAGATGACGTGGCGTTGAATGCAATGGCCGCAGGTTGGATGAATGGTTTTGTTGAAATTGTTTTGGGTGCTTCAATTGTTATTCCTATTTCAGTTGGTTACTTAGGGCTGGATTGGTTAAAAGAAAATGCATCATTTTCTATGGCCTTCCAAACAATGCCATACCTCTTTGGAAAGTGGGGTCCTGTTCTTGCTACCTTATCAGGTTTTATGTGGTTTGGTTTGCTCTTTTTTGCAGGAATTACCTCCTCACTTGCAATGGGAACACCTTGGATGGGATTTATGCAAGACGAATTTGGACAGAGTGTTAAAAAGTCAGCACTAACATTTGGTATCGTTACGCTCATTATGGGATTACCCACTGTAATATTCTTCCAACAAGGGGTATTTGATCAATATGATTATTGGGCAGGCACAGTGGTGTTGGTGGTGTTTGCATTGGCGGAAACCATACTTTTTGCATGGGTTTTTGGAATTGATAATGGATGGAAAGAAATTACAGATGGTGCAGATATTAGATTACCAAAGATTTATAAGCCAATATTAAAATATGTTACACCCGTTTTATTACTCGTTATTTTTATTGGTAGTTTGATTCAACCAAAAACACAACCTAAAGGAAGTAAGTGGGAGGGACGTGAATGGGAAAAAGCGTTTACCGAAGGTTGGGAGTTTGATAATGGTAGTATTATTGGTCAAATAACCGATAACGATATTCAATACAACCGAGCTCCCTTTAGCAGTGTTTATGAATCAGATGAATCTGCAACAATCATTTCAGTTGATCAAGGTTCAAAAATTGACCAAATGGCCACAGTTCAACTAAAAACTACAGACGGAGATACTTTAAGCAAAGAGTTTAACCCTGGAGATAAAATTCTTGTTAAAGAAGGGGATGTTATTAAAGCGGGATTCCCAATTGCAGAGGGGTGGCATTTAAACCCTATTTTTTACCGATATTTTGCTAAATTTATGTTGCTAGGTTTATTTATTTACCTTGCAGTTTTAGTGCGAATGGCAAACAACAAACGAAAGCTTAAAAACAATTAAAATGAGTACCTCAGCAATAATAACAATGGTATCGACTCAGGTTTTCGTGACCTTAGTAACGGCTTATTTCTTTTTTAAGGTACTTAAAAAGCCCTCAAAAAAAGATTAAACAACTCCTAATTCCTTACCAACTTTTGTAAACGCGGCTATTGCTTTGTCAATATGCTCATCATTATGGCCAGCGGAGAGTTGCACACGTATCCTTGCTTGTTCCTTAGGGACTACCGGATAGAAGAAGCCTATTACATAAATTCCTTCATCTAGTAATTTGTTTGCCATTGTTTGACTAAGTTTTGCATCATACAACATTATTGGAACAATAGCGCTATCACCATCTTTAAAATCAAAACCAGCATCTTTCATACCCGCTTTAAAACGCTTAACGTTTCTTTCCAACTTATCCCGCAATACTGTGGTTTCTGTGAGCATTTTGAACACTTCAATGCTTGCACCTACTATACTTGGAGCAAGTGAGTTTGAAAACAAGTATGGCCTACTTCTTTGACGTAGAATTTCAATAATTTCTTTCTTGCCTGTTGTATAACCACCCATAGCACCTCCTAGTGCTTTTCCAAGTGTACCAGTAACAATATCAATTTTACCGTGGACTCCACAATATTCTGGAACACCCCTTCCTGTCTCACCTATAAAACCAGCAGCATGACACTCGTCAGTCATAACTAAAGCGTCGTATTTATCAGCAAGCTCTGTTATTTTATCCAATTGCGCCACATAACCATCCATGGAGAAAACACCGTCTGTAACAACAATTTTAAATCTTGCTCCATCTGCATTTGCTTGTTGCAGTTGTTTTTCAAGATCCTCCATGTTGTTATTGTTATAACGGTAACGCTTAGCCTTACAAAGTCTAACACCATCTATTATGGAAGCATGGTTAAGCGAATCAGAAATGATTGCATCCTCTGGCCCAAATAGAGGTTCGAAAACACCACCATTTGCATCAAAAGCAGCGGCATACAAAATAGTATCTTCAGTACCATAAAAATCAGCGATTGCTTTCTCTAACTCCTTATGAATGTCTTGAGTTCCACAAATAAAACGAACGCTTGACATACCATAACCGTGAGTATCAATGGCTCTTTTAGCTGCGTCAACTACACGAGAATTTGAACTTAATCCAAGGTAATTATTGGCACAAAAATTTATAACTTCTTCACCAGAATCAAGCTTAATTACAGCATCTTGCTCAGTGGTAATAATTCTCTCCTTTTTTAAGAGTCCCGCCTCTTCAATTTGATGAAGTTCAGATTGTAAGTGTTCTTTTATTTTGCCGTACATAGAGTTTCAAAAATAACCAATTGATTTAAAGTACGCTCAACACTTCCTCAATTATTTGCCTATCGTTCCACAGCCGTGGTACTTTGTTTTGACCACCTAATTTACCCCTTTCTTTTAACCATTTATGAAAAGTGAAACTAGGCGCAATGGTAACTTTCGGAAGCTTCATCAACAAATCACCTACACGCTTTCCTTCGTAATCACTATTTACTGATCTAAGAGCAAAATCAAGTTCCTGCCTAAAGTTATAAATATCGACAGGAGGTTCCCTAAACTCAAACACCCATTCATGTCCTTCTTGCCCTTTTTCAAAACAAGGTGCAGCGGTATAATCAATAAGTTCAAGGTTTAATTTTTTACATACTCGAGAAACGGCTGTTTCTGCATTTTCCATTATTAATTCTTCACCGAAAGCATTAATAAAAAGTTTTGTTCTTCCTGAGAAACGAAATAAATATGGGGTTTCGTAATTCTTATCTGGCGTTTGAGTAAAAACAATTGTGTCACCTATTGTATAACGCCACAACCCACTGTTATTTGTGACTACCACCGCATATTGAACTCCGACTTCAACCATCCATAATGGAATTGTGTATTGAGGACCTTTGCTAACTGGATAAAACTCATAAAACACACCATGGTGTGTAGTTAAAAGCATTTCTGAACGATTCTCATACGCTTGAACTCCAAAAAAACCTTCACTTGCATTGTAAGTTTCTATATAACGCATATTAGGAGAAGGAGCCAATCTTTGAAATATTGATTTATATGGCTCAAAACTCATTCCTCCGTGAATGAAAAGTTCCAAATTGGGCCATACTTCGTGAATATTATCGGCTTTGGTAATTTCCAAAATTCGCTCAATTAACACCATAGTCCAAGTAGGAGCTCCACTTATGCTTGTCACATTTTCTTCCTTTGTTGCTTGGGCCATTCTCTCAACCTTTTCCTCCCAGTTGGGTAAAGTTGCTATTTCAACATCAGGGGTACTTTTCCAATTGGCCCAACTCGGCAAATGTGCCATCAACACAGCACTTAAATCTCCCACAAATACCCTCTCATTGGTTTGACTAATAGTGTTTGATCCTCCAATTAATAAACCCTTTCCTTCAAACAGTTTCGAATCCGGATTAAAATGAAAATGTTGTGTCAATGGTTCCTTGCTTCCCTTAAAGTGAGTGTATTCCATAGCCTCGTAGGTAATGGGAATAAACTTATTTTCGTTACTCGTTGTACCCGAACTTTTTGCAAACCATGTAATCTCAGAAGGCCAAATTAATCCAATTTCACCATCCATAGAACGTTTTATAAATGGTTTTAAATCTTCATAACCAATAATTGGTAGTTTTTGAGAAAACTCCTCATAGGTATCACCCGATTTAATCTGGTGTTTTTCGCCGTATTCTGTTCTGCTCAGAATTCGAGTAAAATAATCTAACCATTCGTGCTGTTGATTCTCAGCATCCATTGCCAAACGCCATAATTCAACATGCCGTTGCTTAAAATACCATGATATAGCCGATGGAATCATAGAGTTGTAACTGCAAGATGAAAAAAAGAAATGTCTTAACCAACGGTTGATTCACTTTTTTCTACCATTCCATCACGCAAACGAACGATAGCCTTGGCGTGTTGTGCAATATCCTCCTCATGTGTAACCAATACGATGGTATTGCCTTGGTTGTGTATTTCTTCAAACAGTGCCATTATTTCGTGACTCGTTTTTGTATCCAAATTACCAGTAGGCTCATCTGCTAACAATAAGTTTGGATTATTTACAAGAGCACGAGCAACTGCTACACGTTGACGCTGCCCCCCAGAAAGTTCATTGGGTTTGTGTTGCATTCGGTCTTGTAAACCGACTCTTTCCAACACTAAAGCAGCACGTTCCTCTCGATTTTTACGCGAAATACCAGAATAAACTAAAGGAAGAGCTACATTCTCCAGTGCTGTCATTCGGTTTAATAGGTTGAAGGTTTGAAACACAAAACCAATCTCTTCATTTCTTACGTTACTGAGCTCGGAATCACTCATTTTTGATACCTCTTTTTGATTTAACCAATACTCGCCTTGAGAGGGCGAATCGAGGCAACCCATGATATTCATAAGGGTACTTTTACCCGATCCACTAGGACCCATAAGTGCTAGGTATTCTCCTTTGCTAATATCTAAAGAAACCCCCTTTAATGCATTTACTATTTGTTCGCCGAGTACATAAGTCTTGGTTAAGTTTTTAATTGAAATTAATGGGTAAGAGGAATTAGGCATTGTTTTCTATCACCTTGGGTACTCTAAAGAAATCACTATCAGACTTCGGAGCATTTTTTAACGCCTGCTCTTTTGTGATCTCTTGAACCACTTTATCTTCTCTGAGCTCTGTTTGCGTTTCTGTAATATATATTAGCGGCTCGACTCCTTCCGTGTTTACTTTTTTTAAAGACTCGCACATTTCCAAAATCTTTTCAAGATCTTCTCTAATCTTTAACTTTTGTTCGCCATCAAACTGCAAACGTGCCAATTTTGATAATTGCTCTACTCTTTCCTCTGAAATCTTCATATTACTTTTGAGTCTATAAGTTGTTGATTTATTACCGAATATACTTGCTCTGCAAGCGCTTCTGATGATTCACTCGATAAATCCTTTGTTTCAATCGGTGCATGTACTATCATTCTCATTCTACCGGGAGACATTGTAAAATCATAAACATTCATTCTCTTATGATTATCGAGTATTGTAACCGGCACTACAGGAATTCCTTTTTCTATAGCCAATTTAAATGCACCTAACTTCAAGGGGTGTTTCAACTGAGGCGCGTTTTTGGGTATTCTACCTTCCGGGAAAATAATTAAACTCATTCCCGTATCAAGTTTTTTTCCGGCATCTATAAATGCTGTATGGGAACCCCTCAAGCTTTCTCTTTTTACTGGAACATCAATAGTTTTAAACCATATATTGAAAAGAGGAATATTCTTTAATTCCATCTTCGCCATGAAAAAATTAAAAGTTGGTAAAAAACCTCCGGTTAGAATGATGTCTAAGTATGAAATGTGGTTGGGACAGATTATGTATTGCTGCTTGGCATTTAAACGTTCAACATAAGTAATTTGAGGGAGCATAAAACCAAAATAAGCCGAAAAACAACCCCAAGCTTTTCTCATATAATCAGCGACACGATACGTTTTTGGTGAACGCAAAAATAACCACAATATAGGATAAATCGCAAGGAAAAAACCTACGAATACAATCGCAAACCATGCAATATAAATATAGGTAAATACCTTTTTCACTTACTTATCTTTTTGAGTTTGTAAGATACACTAATAGCGTGATAATTAATGCAATAGACAGAGACATTTGGATTTCAGATCGAGCAAAACTTCCCCAATCAAAGTTCTCGTCAATACTCTTTTCGGCCTCTTGGATTTTTACTGCTTTATCCGTTTGCAGTATGTTTGAATCTGCTAAAATATGATTCTTCATTGCCTCTTTTTGCACTGAAATATAGGTTTGGTAAACGTTAGATTTGTTGTTTTGGATGTATTGATAGGTTCCAACATTCACAAGGGATGCAAATAAACCTACAATCAAACTCCAAAATAAAGCCTTACCAAGTGTTAATGGTTTTTCCATTGTAATCTTCATACTACCTTTAATGAACAAATACACACCAACACCAACGATGATAATATTCGCTAACATTGGCAGTGCCGATAACCAATTTCTTTGTCTATACAATTCATTCATCAAGAAGATCAGAACCATACTTGCACTTAGTGAACCAAATGCAAGTCCATAAATAACTGCGCGTTTAAGCATAGTACAAAAATAGAGTTAAAAGACGTGAGTAGCCTAAAAAAAAGCAGAGCCCCGAAATTTCGGAGCTCTGCTTCATGTAACCAGTGAACTGATTAGTCCTCTGAAGAATTCTCTTCGTCGCGACGAGTATACTCATCAAAGTTATACTCGGGCAACAAATTCGACTTAACATGACCAACAGTTTCATTCAGCGCATCAGAAAATTTGTTAAAATCTTCCTTGTAGAGATGTAGTTTAGTTTTCACAAAACTCCCATCATCAAAGCGACTGCGTTTACTTTCTGTTATTGTAATGTAATAATCGTTGTTCCTTGTTGCTTTTACGTCAAAGAAATAAGTTCTTTTACCTGCTCGAACGCGTTTGGTGAAAATTTCTTCTTGCTGGTTGTTTCCTTTGTAGTTGTCTTCATGCATAGGCATTCCTCTCGTTTATAGATTACTAATAACAAATATGCAAAAAATTATGTGTCAAACAAGCACCCGACTATTATATTTTTACTCTTTTTTAAAAGTGTACAATCTTAAACAAGTGTTGTTTAAACACTTTTTTGTTAACGCATTGTAAATCAAATACTTTATCTCGTTACGATTCTTGTTGATTTTCATTTAACCATTGATAGAAATGATTGTTTTTAATCAGGAATTTGTGATTACCTCGTGCCGTTAATGTACCTTCTTCGAGCACCCATATTTCATCTGAATCCAATAAAGGAGCAACTCTATGTGAAGACATAATCCAAGTTTTATTTTTTTGAATAGTACTTAAGTTTTCTATAATTCTAGATTCCGTTGCTGCATCTACAGCACTCAAACAATCGTCTAACAAATAAATTTCTGCATCTCTTAACAATGCCCTTGCTAAAGATAATCTTTGTTTTTGTCCCCCAGACAAAGAAACTCCTCGTTCACCAATAATGGTTTCAATACCATCCTTGAACAATTTTAAATCACTTTCCAACGCAGATAACCTTAGCACTTCCTCTAGTTCAGTATCAGAAACCTCACGACTAGCGCCAACCAAGATATTATCCTTAATACTCGCTGAAAATAAGAATACATCTTGCTGAACATAGGCAATTTTGGAACGAAAACTACTTAATTCAAAGTCTAATACAGGTATACCGTCAACAAGATAATTTGACTCACCAACAGCAAGCTGTCGGGATAGAATTTGAATTAATGTTGATTTTCCACTTCCTGTCTTACCCACTATTCCGTAACTCATGCCTTTTTTTATTTCGAGGCTTATATTACTCAGCGCTAAATGATTTTTATCTTGGTATTGATAATTGAGATTTACCAGTTGCGCGTTTTTCTCAAATGAAAATTCTTTATTACCAGGATCAACAACTTCTTCTTCGCCGAGAAAATCATTAATGCGTTTCTGGCTAGCGCTTGCTTTTTGAACCAAGGCAGTGGTCCAACCCAAGCTAGCCACTGGCCATATCAACATGTTTAGGTAGATTATAAACTCAGCGACATTACCTGGCGTAAACAATCCCTTTTCTACCTCTAAGCCACCAATATAAAGAACAATTACAGTGCTGATGCCCATTAAAAAAGCCATCAACGGAAAAAACAAGGCGTTAATTTTTGCAAGCTCTAAACTTTTCTTCCTTAATTCCAGCCCAGATTGGTAAAAATCCTTGTTAAAACTTGATTCTGCTCCAAATGATTTTATTACACGAATTCCAGCGAAAGTTTCTTGTGCTTTTGTAGTTATGGTTGACAGTTGTTCTTGAATTTTCTTGTTACCAATATTTATTTTTTGACTTACTCTGTATATAGAATACGAAAGAAACGGTAGCGGAATCAACACCCACATTGTAAGGGTATGGTTTACCATCCACATTTGAGATACTATCAATACAAACGAAAACAATATGTTCGCGAAATACATAATTGACGGGCCCAAATACATTCTAACATTAGAAATATCTTCAGTAATCCGGTTCATCAGATCACCTGTATAGTTGTTTCGAAAAAACGTTTCGTCCAGTTTAAGATACTTTCTAAATAACTGGTTTTTTTGGTCGAATTCAATTCTCCGCGAGTTCACAACTATTAACTGGCGCATGAAATACATAAAAACACCTTTTAAAATAGCCGCTATTAAAATTGCCAGACCAAAACCCATTGCATTCATTAATGCACCGGAGTACAAAATATTTGAGTTTGGAATAGAGGAAATCCTAGAAATAAACAATGCGTCATCTATACCTTGTCTTACAAAAACAGGGATATATATTGAAAATACATTACTCAGGATTACGCATAATATTCCGAAGAGAAAATACCAACGATATTTTAATAGGTAAATATTTAAACTTTTTAGTGGACTTAAACTGCTCACAGATATGGCAAAGGTAATTTCAAAAAAATTTAAGATTATTAAAACTTTTAAGGGCTAGTGTTGTTTGTATGTTGGGGTAGATTTAAGTTTTCATAGCTGGCAGAGTCCTGGGGTTTCCCGGGATTTTGCTTTTTTAGGCCATTACATATCTGAAAACTGTCCTTAAAATATTTTTTCTATAGATTTCCACAATCTGTCAATATTTCGTATCTTTGCCGTCCAATTGATTAAAACATGCAACTAACAGCGGAAAGAAAAAAAGAAATTTTTGCAAAGTTTGGTGGAAGCGAAACCAACACAGGAAGTACTGAAGCACAGGTGGCGATGTTCACTGAGCGCATAAACTATATCAGTGCACACCTTAAGGAAGCTCGTAAAGATAAAAGTGCTGAATTATCTCTTATTAAGTTAGTAGGTAAAAGACGCGCATTATTAAACTACCTTGCAAAGCAAGATATATTTAAGTATCGTGAATTAATTAAGGAATTAGGTTTACGTAAGTAATCTTGTTTCCACGTATGATAGAAAAGCCCCGTTCGTGAAAGCGAATCGGGGCTTTTTGTTTTAAAAAATAAACTATTATGAGTATATATAATATAAAGTTCGACTCCGGAGATGGCCGGATGATTGAAATTGAAACGGGTAAATTAGCCCGTCAAGCACACGGTAGTTGTGTAATTACCGTAAACAACACTAAAATTTTAGCAACAGTAGTGAGTAACTACGAGGCGCGTGAAGGTGTTGATTTCTTACCTCTAAGTGTAGATTATCAAGAAAAGTTTGCGGCTGTAGGTAGAATCCCTGGAAGTTTCTTGAGAAGAGAAGCTCGCTTATCTGATTATGAAGTATTAATTTCTCGTTTGGTGGATCGTTGTTTACGTCCACTTTTCCCAGAAGATTATCATGCAGAAACACAAGTAATGTTGTCATTAATTTCTTCTGATGAGAATATCATTCCTGACACTTATGTTGGACTAGCAGCATCAACTGCAATTATGCTTTCTGACATTCCCTTTAACGGACCAATTTCTGAGGTTCGCGTAGGTAGAATCGATGGACAATTCGTACTAAACCCAACTAAAGATGAATTAGAAAAATCTGATTTAGATATTCTATTGGGAGGTACAATTAACGACCTAAATATGGTTGAAGGAGAAATGATGGAATTATCTGAAGATGAGTTCCTAGCAGCTTTAAAGTTTGGTCATGAAGCAATTCAGCGTCAGTGTGAATGGCAAATGAAGTTGTTAGAAGAGATGGGTGGAAGGAAGCCTGTTCGCGAATACAACCACGAAGACAATGACGAAGAATTACGCGAAAAAGTTATCAGCGAAACATCATCAGCTATTAGAGAAGTTGCTGAAAGCGGAAAGTCTAAAAAGGAAAGAAGCGAAGCATTTAAGGCGATAATTGATGAATACGTAACTCAATTTGAAGGACACGAGGAACAAGACCGTATAGTTCGACTGTCAAAAAAATACTTCCATGAAGCAGAGTACAACCAAATGCGTGCAATGATTCTAGATTCAGGCAAACGTCTGGACGGAAGAAAAACAACAGAGGTTAGACCTATTTCTACTGAAGTTGGATATTTGCCAGCAGCACATGGTTCTTCTGTGTTTACCAGAGGTGAAACGCAGTCATTAACTACAGTAACTTTAGGCGGTAAACTAGACGAACAATTGTTAGATGCTCCTATGTTGCATGGAACAAGTAGGCTAATGCTACATTACAACTTCCCAGCATTTTCTACAGGAGAAGCGAGGCCAAATAGAGGTCCTGGGCGTCGTGAAATTGGACACGGTAACCTAGCACTACGCGGATTAAAGCCAATGTTGCCAAAAGATGTTCCTTATGTTATACGTATAGTAAGTGATATCCTAGAATCCAATGGTTCTTCTTCAATGGCTACAGTGTGTGCTGGTTCAATGGCATTGATGGACTCTGGTATAAAATTAAACAAGCCTGTTAGTGGTATTGCAATGGGACTTATAACCGATGACAAAGGAAACTTTCAAGTGTTAACCGACATTTTAGGAGATGAAGATCATTTGGGTGATATGGACTTTAAGGTAGTAGGTACTGAAGATGGTATCACTGCGTGTCAAATGGATATCAAGATTAATGGTTTAAAGTGGGAGATGGTATCGCAAGCTTTACAACAAGCAAAAGCCGGACGTTTACACATCTTAGGAGAAATGAATAAAACTATCTCTTCTGCCAATGTTGAGTTGAAGCCACACACACCAAGAATTGAAATGGTGATAGTTGATAAGGACTTCATTGGTGCAATTATCGGTCCTGGAGGAAAAATAATTCAAGAGATCCAAGCCAAGACAGAAACTACAATTTCTATCGAAGAAAGAGATGGAAAAGGTTATGTAGAAATACTATCAAACAATGGTGAAAACATGAATGCAGCCCTTGAAATTATTAAAGGGATTATTGCTGTGCCAGAAGTTGGAGCAACATATAAAGGAACAGTTAAAAGCATAATGGATTTCGGAGCCTTTGTAGAATTCATGCCAGGTAAGGATGGTTTATTACATATTTCCGAGATTGCATGGGAAAAAACCCCAAGTATGGAAGGAGTTTATACTGTGGGTGATGAATTAGAAGTTAAACTTCTAGAAGTTGACCCTAGAACTGGTAAATTCCGTTTAAGCAGACGCGCATTATTGGAGAAGCCAGAAGGATATGTTGAGCCAGAAAGAAAAGGGCCCAATAAAAAACCTCACCACAGAAACGACAGAAATGATCGTGGAGATCGTGGTCCAAGAAGAGGTTAATATTATAACTTAATAAATGAAAAGCGGCTTTTATGCCGCTTTTTTTATACCTGTAAGGTTCAGTGTGTAGGTTGCGTAAATCCAAAACAACATCACAGGAAAAACCTTTAGCTGTGCTGACTCTACAATCCAAATACGCCAACTTACTGGATAAATATCTGTTGGACCAAGTATTGTAAAAAATATTACTAGTAACCAAATGAAATAATCAGCTTTTGATAGCTGGGGTTGAAGCAATCCATATACCATCATTCCCCCAATAGCAATAACAAAGATTGCAGATTCTGCCATATGGTTGAAAATCACTGACCACACCAACCATAAGGCACCCCATTGAATAATTTCCGTTTTTGATGGATTTTTAGACGTAAAAACAAATAAAAATTGCAGTATTAAACCAATACTCAATAGTATTAATTTATTTGGGACAAAGTGAAACCAATTTTGAATCCAACCCATTACCGAATATTTAACAAAACGAGAGCTATCTCTGGAAAGTAGGTTAATCCAAGAATAATATTGCTCTTTTAAATAATCAAAATCAACTAAAAGCACTGGTAATAACAAAAGGACAAGCCCTAAAAGAAAAGCAAATGGAACTACCTGTTTTAATTTTTCACGCCTAAACCAATAAAGCGCAAATAATAAAATACCGAATACTTTAATAAATGCACACATCAGTATATACGAAACTGCAGAATAATCTCTTCCTTTTTGAAAGCTCGCTAATGACAATATCATTAAACCCAGTATAACTCCATTAGACTGAGAATTTAATAGCGAAGTAAGTGACTCGCCCATTAATAAAATACTAAAACCAAAAATTCTTTGTCTTATGGTTCCAACTAATTTTAAAATAGCATAAAACGGTAATAATGAGTTAATCAACGACCATAAAAGAAGACCTACAAAATCACCACCCCAAGAAAACAATCCAAAAAACAGAGCAAATGTTGGGGTGTATTTAAACAAATCATAGCATTCATCTTTATTCCACAAGTAAAGCGGAGACTCCGAAATAATGTGTTTAAATGAGTATTTAAAAATCAGAAAGTTATTATATGATTTCACTGGATACGACACCATTGGCATGTCTGCTGTTGGCATAAACCAGTTTTTTAATGCCGCAAAAACGGCAATACCCACAAACAAAACTAATAGGATTCTGTATATCTGTTTTGAAGGGTTGTGTATGTTCATATATAAAAAAAGGGGGTCACCCCCCTTTTTAATTATGTTAATGATGTATTAATTAACTCTTTGTGTTCCTTGGAATTTTACAACGAAAGCGTCATTATAGCCTTTACTTATCACATCGTTTTTATAGGCCTCAGCTTCATTATAATTTTCAAACTCACCAGCACAATACTTATAGTATTTGCCACTTCTGTATTCAAAAACATTCTTCAAGCCACGCGCTTCAAAGTTTGCCGTATTTATTTTACGATTCGCCATTTGGAACTGGACTCTGTAGACAATTTTTGAAACCTCTGGAACGACAGGCTCATTGAAAACCTGTTCGTCCATTTGGGTAACCGGAAGTTTTTCGTCCATTGATTGTTCGTCTGAGTTCGATTCTCCACTTTCATCAACAGTTGCAGTTGCTTTATTCCCCTCAAATACAGGCTTGTTTACTTTGATGGGCTCTACGTTTTTGGGGTAGTTTTCATAGTTAGCAGGAGCCTCATACTTATCAGGAATACCATCTTCGTCAGAATCTGTATCTAAATAATCTGGCTTTCCATCGTTATCACTATCCTTTGTGCCTTCTACTTTGTCTGGAATATTATCATTATCTGAATCTGTATCGCGGTAATTAGGTTTTCCATCCCTATCAGAGTCTTTAGTTCCTTCGTCTGCATCTGGAATTCCATCATTGTCTGAATCTGTGTCTAAGTAGTTCATTATACCATCACCATCAGAATCTCTATTGCCTTCTAACTTATCCGATATTCCATCATTATCTGAATCTGTATCTAAGAAATTAGGCTGACCATCTTTGTCTGCATCGATTACACCCTCTTCATTGTCGGAAATTCCGTCATTATCTGAGTCTGTATCTACGAAGTTTGGTTTCCCATCCTTGTCGAAGTCAACACCTTTTTCCGCTAGGTCTGGAATACCATCATTATCCGAATCTTTATCAATAAAGTTAGGTAACCCATCTTTATCGGTATCTTTTCTACCCTCGGTAGCATCCGGAATACCATCATTATCCGAATCAGAATCTAAATAGTCAGGAGTACCATCACCGTCAGCATCACCAATTTTCATGTTGCTTTGTGAAAGATCAGTTGTTTGCATTGCAAATTTTGGATCATTCGAAACAATTGCCTTAACCACGTCTTCAGAACCACATGGAATAATTCCAGTAATTAAATATTCAGTACGTCGGTTGGCGGAATGTTCTTCTTCGGAACACTCAATACCGTCAAAGCACTTATTAATTATTTTTGACTCTCCAAAACCTTTATAAGACAATCTATTTGAGCTTACACCCTTTTCAATTAAATAATTATAAACTGATTTTGCTCTGTTGTTTGATAAGGTTAAATTAAATTCATCTGAACCTCTGGAGTCTGTATGTGATCCCAACTCTACGATTAGCGCAGGGTTTTCAATTAATACTTTAGCTACTTTGTTTAACTCTTTTTTACTTTCAGATGTTAAAGCATAACTATTCAATTCATAATAAATAGGTTCTACCTCAAACAATACGCCTAAATCTTCACCTTCAACATATTTAACCGCACTAATTGTGAAAACACGCTGGCCCAACTCATTAACTGTAAATTCAGTTGTACTTGTGTATTTATAACCACAAGGCTGAGCTGTCAACTCTAAATCAAGATTTAATGGAATAGAGTCCAGGGTTGCCACGCCAGTTGAATCTGTAACCTTTCGATATGTATTGTTTGGATCATCAGAGTCACTCAGCGTTACTAAAACATCTCCCATAGACTCTCCTGTTGCATCATCTATTACTGTAACTAATATTTCTTCATTTGTTGGTTCAGGGGTATTCAACTCACCAGTCCATCTAAAAAAGTAAAGGTCGTCATTAAATCCGTCGTTGCCTCTATTAGAAGACACTGTTCCCCATTTTTCATGAAACTCAGCAGCAAAATCATCACGTGCTGAATTCACAGGTTTACCCATATTAATAATAAGTCCAGAGTTTCTATCTACCGTATAAACATCCATTCCACCAAATCCAAGGTGTCCTTCAGAGGAGAAATAAAAATCGCCCGAATCTGAGAAACGAGGGAAATTATCTCTAAGTGTTGTGTTTATTTGAGGACCCATGTTTACCGGTTCACCTACACGAATACCCTTTTTATCAAATGATATTATTGGGGCCTCATAAAGGTCTGATTTACCGTAACCACCAGGCATGTCTGATGTAAATACCACCTTAGTTTTGTCTGGTGAAACAACTAAATCTGAAATTGAATATTTATCGGTATTTAAATGAAACGGTATTTCCGTCCATAGTTTTGTATTTGTATCTTTTGTCAACAGAAACACATTCAAAACACGTTCATGGTTTTTATTTGCACTTTTTACATTTCGTGACAAAAACACCCAGCGAGTATCTTGGTCAACATAGCTTATATGTTGACTTGCGCGAGACTTGTTGAAGGGTTCAACAGTTTCCAGGATAAATGAGCTATCGGAATAACGTGCTGAATAGACTATATGATGACTACGATTGTGCGTTGCAGACCTGATTTTCCACAAGCCGTCTTCTGGTGCATGTCTTGTGAAAAAACATTCTCCATTTAAGCCTTTCAAGATTGCATATTCACCTTGTTGGGTATTTTGTTTGAATGGTTTAATAGTATAACTCGATTCAAAGTTAAACTCAGACCAGTAATCTGATCTTTTTTCTTTGTTTTGATCAAAAAAGGCATAGGTGAGTTCTTCAAAAAGGGGTTGGCCTGCCATTGCAGAATCCTTTAAACCTAAAATCAAACTATCAGACAATCCATATAGTTCCAGCTTTCTTGCGGCTAAAGCAAAGTAAAGTTGATCAACAGCATCTACTTTATTTGGATATTTTGAAAACAGCTCATAATAAGCGTCATAAGCCTTATCGGTTACCTCCATTTGGGAATATGAATAAGCAAGAGCGCGCTGGTTAATGTAATCTTTTTTACAAGCAACTGTTTTCTCGTCATTCATTCGCACGATTTTAGCATATCGTTGTTGCTCTAACATTTTTAACAACCTCGATTGTCCGTTGACAACACTTACCAACACTGTAAATGAAATAGTAAGTACTAATTTTTGTATAAAGGTTTTCATTATAATTTTTAGAAATAACGTGGAACTCTAGTTTTACTGTTTGAGATATATGGAATCATGTATTGTATACCAAATTCATGAGAACCACCGGTGTATTCGTTTAAAGGCGCCATTCTACTATCGTATGAATATACAATTGTAAAGCTTGGTGTAATATTGGCCATTGCCATTATTCCGGCTTCACCACCTGTCCTGTAAAAACCACCAATTGAATAATCATCTAAGTAAATCAAGTGCATATTCAAGTCAATTTGCATCGGAGCACCCTGCACCATTTTTATTTGGGTTGTTGGTTTTAATTTTACGTCTGTATTAACATCAATAACGTAACCTGCAAAAGCATAATATTGAGTATTTGTTGCATATTCAATATCTACATTGTTTACAGAATTGTTTTTTACAAAAACCATTCTAGGAGCAGAAAGGCCAGCAAAAAACTTATCTGAATATAGATATAAACCAAACCCTGTCATCGGCGCAGTTAGATTCAAATCATTGTTTTGAAACGCTATATCATTTGCTTTATCGGTTTGAAGCTGAGAAAGGTTTACGTTATAATTATAAAGACCTAGTCTCAAACCAACCGCAAATCTTAGATTTTCACTAATCCTTTTATTATATGCGCCTGATAGCGCAATTTGGGTTTCCTTCATTGGGCTTGCAACTTGGAATTTACCAAGGGAACCCGTCTGAAGGTTTAGGCCCATTCCAAAATCCCCTACAACCGGTGAATGAATCCCCACATTGTAATAACGAGGTGCACCCGGTAAGTTTAGCCATTGCATACGCGCTAAACTGTTTGCAACAAATGTTTGTTTCGAGCCAGCATATGCGGGGTTTATTGCTAATGAGTTGTAGTCATAATGTGAATACAGTTGTTCCTGTTGTGCTGTTAGCGAGCTTGATGCTCCTAGTGCTAAAACAAGCGACAATGTATATATTAAATGCTTTTTCATTTTTTCTTTTTTTAAATGATTATCGTTTGATGTATACGTTTCCTGTTATTGGTTCACGTCCTTGACCATTATACTTGAATACATAGTAGTATAATCCTTCTGGTAATTCATTTCCCCAACCAGGTGTTGAATTTGTACTTGTTCCAGCCCAATCGTTTTTATATCCTTGACCTGATTCAAACACAATCTGACCATTTCTGTTGAACACAATTATTTCTGCCATTGTATATACCTTTAATCCTTTGATGTAGAATACTTCGTTATCTCCATCTCCGTTAGGTGAGAAACCTTCAGGTATAACAACCTGTGCATCTATATAGTCTGGAATTCCATTTCCATTGGCGTCAACTGTTCCTTCATCGGCGTCTAAAAGTTCATCAGAATCCGAGTCTGTATCTAGATAGTTAGGTATACCATCACCATCAGTATCAACCGTACCTTCAGTTTCGTCGCTAATACCATCGCCATCAGAGTCTAAGTCCCTAAAGTCCATAACGCCATCGTTATCTGAATCTAACGGGTTGGTTGGATCTGATCCTGCTTCTGTCTCATCATCAATTCCATCATCGTCTGAATCAAGATCTCTAAAATCCATTACACCATCAGCATCTGTATCGTCAGGGTTATTTGGATCTGACCCAGCCTCAATATCGTCAGGAATTGTATCGTTGTCTGAGTCTGTGTCTATATAGTCTGCATCTCCATCAGAGTCAGTATCAACCGGATTAGTTGGATCTGATCCTGCTTCCACAGTATCCGGGATAGTATCATCGTCAGAGTCGGTGTCTAAGTAATTTGCATTACCATCACCGTCAGTGTCTACAGGGTTGGTTGGGTCAGCACCTGCTTCAACCTCATCAGGAAGTGAGTCACCATCCGAATCTGTATCTCTGTAATTTGGTAAACCATCAGCGTCAACATCTGCATCTAACTCAACCGCATCAGGGATAGTATCACCATCGGAATCAATATCTCTGAAATCTTCATCACCATCAGCATCAGTGTCTACTGGGTCTATTCCGTTCATATCTCCAAAACCAGGAGCGCCATCAGCATCATCTATAATTCCATCTCCGTCAAAATCAATACCATCAACCACACCATCTTGATCCGTATCAGTAAGACCACCCAAACTTTCTAATAGATCGGTTAAGCCATCATCGTCTGAATCCAAATCTAAATAGTCTGCTAGCCCATCTCCATCTGAATCCAAAGCGTTAGTAATTAAAGTTGTTGGGTCATCTTTTATTCCATTTCCATCTACATCTCCTGCCTTAGATTCCCAAGCATCATTAATACCATCGTTATCAGAATCGAGATCAAGATAATTTGGTTGTCCGTCAACATCTGAATCAGATGGAAGTACTGGATTTGCTCCCGCTTCTGTGGCATCAGCAATTCCATCATCGTCTGAATCTAAATCTAGATAGTCTTTAGTGTTGTCGAAATCAAAATCACCTCCTTTTTCAACATAATCTGGAATTCCATCATTGTCAGAATCACCAACCTCCACTGTAACAACTACGTTTTTATCAGTTGTGTTTCCTGATTTGTCGGTGATAGTTACTGTAACATTATTTGCTCCCAAATCTGTTAAATCAAATGAGTCTTTCGACAATGTAACTGTGTCTACCCCACAATTATCATTTATTAACAATACAACCATAGATTGCTCAAGCTTTGCACCTCCTGCAGTATCAATGTAAATAGTAGTATTTTGAACTGTAATAGAAGGAGCTACAGTGTCTTGAACATCCACTGTAAATGTTGAAGAGTCAATATTTCCATTAACATCTTCAGCATAGAATGTAATCGTATTTGTTCCAAGATTTGCACAGCTTAAAACAGAGTCAGACAACCATCTTCTTTTTAGTGCACAATTATCATAAACACCGTCGTCTACGTCATATACTGTTATTGTGTCGTCACCGTCAGCATCAATAAACGCCGAAACATTTTTCAATGCTAAAATTGGTTTAACGGTATCCAACACCAATACCGGAGTAGTTCCTGTATTGGTGTTTCCGTTAACATCTGTAACGGTTAATGTTACATCAATGGTTTTGTTTGCATTGATACAAGAAAAACTTGTTACATCAATAATCATTGATTGTATTCCACATTTGTCTGATGAAGCACTATCAATATCTGCAGCTGTAATTGAAACAGATCCACTAGCATCCAAATAAACGGTATCCTTTGTTTTAGTGATAACGTCTGGCTTTGTGGTGTCATAAACAGAAACTAAAATAGAGTCGTTGTAGGCATTTCCATAATTATCAGTAAGGGTAATGTATACCTTATTTAACGAACCAACATCCGAACAAGTAAATCCTATTTGGCTGAGTGTAGTATCTTGAATTCCACAATTGTCAAAAGCTTGTATTACTACGCTGTCTTTTTCTAAATTGGCATTACCCATATCTAGATATAGATCGATGGTTTTGTTTAACACCACATCAAACGGTGCTAACGTATCTAAGTATGTAATAGTTGCTGTATCTGTAATAGTGTTTCCGCTAGCATCAGAAACTGACACTACCACATCAACGGTTCCAACATTTGAACAATTAAAGATAGAGTCTGAAACCTCGATTTGAGTTACTCCACAGTTATCTGAAGACGAAACATAAACATCAAACACAGAAATAGTATCGGAACCAGAACTATCTAAATATCTTGTAATGTCTTGAACTACTAGACTATTAGGCTTTATAGTATCTAACACCTCAACGTTTATTGTTTTAGTGGTTGTGTTAGAGGATGGATCTGAAATTGTAACCGTAATGCTGTTTGATCCTAAATTGGTACAATCAAAGCTAGTTTGACTTAGTGTGGTGTCTGTAACACTACAATTATCACTTGTATATAACACTACTGAGTCAGCAGAAAGAGTTGCCGCCCCAGAGGCGTTTAAATAAATAGTGAAATCCTGTACCCCTAAAGAATCTGGTGCCAAACTATCTTTTGCTATTATTGAGATTGATTTAGTTGTAGTATTTCCATTAATATCTTTCAGGCGTACCTGTAAGGATCTTGTTCCTGTTTCAGAACAATCAAAGATTGAATCCCCTATAATATATAGACTATCAATGCTACAATTATCATCTGAATTGGTTACAATCATTGAAGTTGTTACCGTGTCGCTACCATCTTGACCGATATATAAATCGTATGTGCTTGCCAATGTAAATGTTGGCGAAATAGTATCATTAAGTGTAACTGTTGCAGTGTCTGTGGTTGAATTTCCACTAGCATCAGTCACTGTTACTACAACATCAATTGTTCCTACTTGAGAACAATTAAATATTGAGTCTGAAACCTCAACTTGAACTACACCACAATTGTCAGAGGATGAAACATAAACATCAAATACAGAAATAGTATCTGCGCCATTTACATCTAAGTTTCTTGTAATATCTTGTACTACCAAGGAGGTAGGATTCAAGGTATCATGAACTGTTACTGTACAAGTTTTTTGTGTTGTATTTCCTGCTGGGTCTGTAATTGTAACAGTAACACTGTTTGAACCTGTGTTGCTGCAATCAAAACTAGTTTTGCTTAGTGTAGTATCTACCACGCTACAATTATCACGCGTAAACAAAACAATCGAGTCTGCCGATAGCGTTGCTGATCCTGCAGCATTTAAGTACAAATCAAAATTTCTCAACCCTAGAGAATCAGGCACGAGTGTGTCTGCTACATTGATAGTCATGCTTTGAGTAGTTGTATTACCACTATTGTCTACGACACGAACTTGCATTGTTTGAGACCCAGTGGAAGAGCAGTCAAAAATTGAATCTCCTACAACAAACAAATCTGCAATACTGCAATTATCTGCTAAACTTGAAGCAAATGTTGCTGCAGAAAGAGTATCTGCTCCGTCGTTATCTAAATACAAGTCATACGAGCTTGTTAAAGTAAACGTAGGTTTAATTGTGTCGAGTATTATAATGTTTACGGTTTGGTTCGAGATGTTTCCAGAATAATCTCTTAACTCAAATGTTCTCTGCACAGTATCGCCGGCAAAAGAGCAGTTAAATGAAATCTGATTAACTGATTTTTGAGCTATTCCACAACCGTCAAATGATGCACTATCTACATTATTTGGATCGAGTGTGGCTGTACCATTGGCATCTGAGTAAATAGTGGTGTACTGATATGCTAAAATAGTAGGTGCTCTATTGTCAACGACAGTAACTACAACAGATCCAGTAGTTGAATTACCAGATTCGTCCGTTGCAGTAACCGCAAGAGTAGTTGTTCCTGTGGTATCTGCGCAAGTAAGAGAATTTGCAGCTACCGTTAGAGTAAAATTACAGTCGTCCGTGGTATTAATATCTACATCTGAAGAGTCTACAACACGGGTTCCAAGAGAGTCTAAATATACGGTTATTGTTGCATTGATTCCTAAAGTTGGACCCGAAGCATCCGTATGCGCTATGGTAAAACTCTGTTGGGTGCCTGAACATCCGTTAACATCTTCAACGTCTGCGGTATAGCTACCATCTGCTAAGCTAGAATATGACGCTGTAGAACTAAAGGTACCTGAAGAGTTAAGATCATAGGTATAA
>JAURNR010000059.1 GCA_030830065.1 Bacteroidota bacterium
AGCATGTTAGGGTCGCGTGAATCCACAGCAGCAAGGAAATCGGACACCAATCGCCAATCACCTCCACCATGTGAATCGGAACTATGAGACCAACGCTGTTGTTCCCCTGTACGGAAATCTGTGTATGTGAATGATTTCATATCTCCAACAATATCACCCATGGAACCCATAACTCTTGTTCGGCGACCGTGATAAGAAGTGAAAGCCTCCATATTGAACGTAGCTGTGACCCCATTCTTAAATTTAAGATTCATAGCATAATGATCAGGCTGGTCGTTTTCCATACGATAAACACAACGACCATAATTGGATGATCGTAAGTATTCCATTATAGCCTCTGGATGCGAGTCAGGATTTTCTGGCAAATCAAAGTGATGTAACCAAGTTTGTTTATCGTAGTAAATGCGCTTAGCTGAATAAGGGCATTGTTTTTCTACGGCACAACCATCAATGCAGCGCTCTGTACTACCCTCAGGAGCATTCTCCATCTTAAACCAAGTCAAATCTCCAAAGGCATTAACTTGTTCGCAGGGACTATCTACCAACCAACGCATGATATCAAGATCATGGCAGCTCTTTGCTAGAATAATGGGTGTTGTGGCTTTACTATCGTGCCAGTTTCCGCGCACATAACTATGACTCATATGCACATGCTGAATGGGCTCAAAATGTTGGAGTGACACAAGTTTTCCAATAGCACCATCTTGTATTAATGAACGTAATTTTTGGAAATAAGGGGCGTACCTCAGCACATGACATACTGCTACAATTCGATTAGTTTTTTGGGCTAATTGTAAAATATCCTTACACTCTTTTTCTGAGGGAGCAATGGGTTTTTCAAGCAATACATCATAACCCATTTCAAGGGCTTTAATACATGGACCGTAATGCAAAACATCTGGCGTAGTAATAATAATAGCATCGGCAAACTTTGGGCGCTCGAAAACATCTTCCCAAGTGTCAAAGCGGTACTTGTCCTTAATGTTGTGTGCTGCAGCATAGCGTTGGTTACGGATATCCATTGGCTCTGCTACTCCAATAATGTCAAGCTGATCAGGATAAGCTAAGGCGTAATTCCCATAAATATTACCTCTATCTCCAGCACCAAGGGTAATTGCTGTAATGGTCTTTGTAGTCTTTACACTGTCCTTGGAAGGAAGATGAAGGGCGTTTCCGTTTTCGTCTTGGGCTAAAAGGGAAAGTGGAAGAACTGACCCAAGGGATAAACCAAGAGTTTGAATTGCTTTTCTGCGAGTATAATTATTTGACATTTTAGAATGGTTTATTTAGTGTTTTGAGTTGTTAATTAATTCTCCTTTTTGACTTTCGAAGAAGTCATTAAAAAACAGAAGTTGATATTTAAGTGCGTTTGCCCAGTAATCCCAGGTGTGTCCGCCTGGACGTTCTATGTAATCATGGGGTATGTTTTTTTCTATCAATTTTTTATGAAGCTTTTTATTGACGTCAAAGAAAAAATCATCTACACCACAATCAAAAATGAGTTTCAAGTTGTCTCCCCGTAGTTTATGTACAAGGTTTAACACCGTGTTTTGTTCCCAAAAATCTTTGTGCTTTTCATACGCGCCTAATCGTTTAGGTAAGTCCCAATTATTTGGAAAAGGACGTATGTCAACACCTCCACTCATACTTCCTGCTGCTCCCCATATATCTTGATGTTTGAAGGCAAGATAAAACGCACCGTGACCGCCCATACTTAAGCCAGTGATAGCTCTAGCTGATTTGTGTGGAATAGTATTGTAATTATCGTCAATAAATCCGATAAGTTCTTGTGAGATATAGGTTTCATATTTAAATGATTCGTCAATGGGACTGTCAAAATACCAACTTGTTGATGCTCCGTCTGGGCAAACAATTAAGATGTTGTATAAATCAGCATAATCATTTATCTGTGGGACTAAGGAAAGCCAATCGGTATAGTCTCCGTCTGCCCCATGAAGTAGATATAAAGTAGGATATTGCTGTGTGGGTGAATAGCTTTCGGGTAGAACAACAATATTCGGAATGAGCTTATCCATGGATTTACTATAAATCCTTATCGTGTCGGCAGTTGATGCAAATAAAAAAAGTGGGATTAAAAAAGCAACAATAAATAGAACTTTTTTGTTCATTAACAGTTTATTAAGTTCACTAAAATTAATACAAGAAAATAAAGTGAAAGAACTAATTCTGCTGCTTTTTGGGATTATTGGTTTAAATTAACGAATTAATCTTTTACTTAATCCAATACTAATTACAAACTAATTTAGCGGTTTAAATATTTAATGCTAAATTTATCTAAATTTAACTTAAATTAATTTGACACTCGTGTCATGTATCAATTCTTAATGCCTATGGCTTTCCATTTAAGAACTAAAACTACAACTGTTCTATCCTTAATTTTATTATTTCAACTTTTTTTAGCTAGCGCCCAAGGGATTAGTTTTAATTCAAGTGATCAAGCTATAATGGATAGAACTTCCTATAATGTGTTTAGATACAAACAGCCAACATTTAAAAATGACTTTAAAATCAAGTTTAAGTTATCAATTCAAAACTTGAACACGTTTGGGTATATATTAAACGTAAAAGACATTAATAATTCGATTTCATACTCTCTTGTATATGTTGGGAATGACAAAAATTATGGAGCGCTAAAATTAAACTTAGAAGGAGTGAATACTCTCATTACTATTCCCTTGCTAAAAGAAGTTTTAAGCACCAAGAGGTGGATAAATGTGAGCCTTCATTTTAGTTATGTGTCGAAAAAAATATTTTTAGAAATAGACGACAATAAAGATTCCACTAATGAATACTTGTTTGACCCCATTATTGAGCCTGAAATATACTTTGGTAAACATTTCAGCATCATAGATGTGCCAGCCATGGCAATTAAAGATTTAAATATCGAAAACAATAAAAGTATTTATTTTTTTGGTTTTAGTGAGAGTGAAGGAGAAAAGGTATATGACTCGAAAGGGTATGTTTATGGGAATGTTAAAAACGGAAAGTGGCTTATTAAAGAGTCTTATTTTTGGAAACTCAGAAATTCTTTTGACTTTAAGCAAGTAACCTCTATTTCATTTGATCAAAATCAACACAGATTTATATTTCAAAATAAGGATAGCTTAAAATTATATAACTACAAAAATGACGTCACTAGTGATGTTAGCTTTAAAAACAAGCTAGATATATCAATGCGCCTTGGTAATAGTTTGTTTGACAGCTCTGACAACAAGCTTTATGTATATGAGTTGTTTGACATACCTAAAGGTACCTCATCCATTGTTGAGATAGATATGGAAAATCCAAATAACTGGAGATCCTTAAGCACCTCGGAGCGTTCAAAATATACGCACCACCATAACGCCATCTTCGACCAAAAGGATAAAAAAATTATACTTTTTGGTGGCTATGGCTATTTCAAATTTTCAAATAAATTTAATTCCTATGACATTAAAACTAATACTTGGGAGGAGGTAAGTTTTAAGGGAGATACAATAGATCCCAGGTTCTTTTCGGGTATTGTAAAGTTAAATGATGAAAAAGCCTTATTGTTTGGGGGTCAAGGTAATAGAATTGGGGACCAAAGTGTTGGTAAAACATATTATTACGATTGTTATTCGATTGATTTTAAAGAACGGGATATTGAAAAGTTGTGGGAGGTTAATAGAGATGGAGTAAATAT
>JAURNR010000060.1 GCA_030830065.1 Bacteroidota bacterium
ATATAAAGCTAAATATAAATAAATCAACTCTCATACAAAGAATAATTACTAAGTATTGAAAATGTTTTCTTTTATAACAAACTGTGTAGGGGCTAAATGACAGGGTGTCTCTCAAAAAACAGTTCGAAGGCATATAAAAAAAGGCAATATTCCTTACGAGAGAAACGAAGGCGAAAAATCATATAGGATTCCAAGTACAGAATACTATCAATCATTGTCCCGTGATGGAGCTTCAATTTGGTTTCAGAACCATACAAGAGAGTAAGAAAGCGATTTTGGTAAAGGATGTGATGCTGGATAAGCTTGATTGCTTGGTGTAGGGATTCACAGTATATATAAAGTGTGAAAAAGTACAAATTTGAATATAGCTTTCATCACATTACAAACTTCCCCCAAACAACTCCCTTATGAAACCACTACACAGGAATCTTCTCTTAAGGCAATGATATCAATGGATTAGAAAGGATTTTATTCTAGGCATTGGTGTGAGAAAAAAAGTCCTCCACTAGGAGGACTTGAAAGTTAATTACTTGAATTTTTCAAGTTGTCTATTTTTGGGCATCCAATTCTAAGGTTGGAATAGGAAATATCATTTTTTCTGACCCGGCAGGGACAAATATATCAGCTCCTGGTTGTACTGGATTTAAACGATTGTCTTGCCTATTAAGATCAACACCAAGTCTAGCCATATCGAAAGAAGCAACACCTTCACCAAATAATTCAATTCTTCTGTAAAGGATAATTTCATCAATCAGTGTTTGTCCTCTGCTTGTTGACTTAGCATAATTTGGATCTCTTGTTGAATTTAAATCAAAGAGTACCTGTTGTGCTTCTTCATCTCTACCTAAACGAGCTAATGCCTCAGCCCTAGTCAAATAGAATTCGGCGTTACGTAGATAGATATAATCTCCTATGAAATTTCCATAGGTGGGTCCATCCCAAAATTTCAACATGGTATATTTTGGTGTGAAATTGTAATGTCCCCAAGAGCCTGGTACGATTACCTCTCCAGGCTCATATTCTCGATCAGCAAACCATTTTTTTCGTTCATCAGTACTAGGAATCAAATCGTATAAGTTTGAGTTTATTGTTTTAAAGTGATTCCAGCCACTATACCCATCGCTTATTTGACTCATATGAGAAAAGAACGATCTGTAAAAAGTAGTTGTCTGTGCAGTGATAACAGATCCCCAGATTGCTTCTGACAAAGATATTTCATCAAATCCATGGGCAACATCAGTGCTTAAGCTTCCAAAAGACATGGCTTCTGAAGCAAATCTTTCTGCATCAGTCCAATTCTCATAGGTCAAATGATAACGAGCTAGGAATGCTGCAACAACTGTAGCATCAACTTCTTCTTTTGAACTTCTAGAATATCCTTGTAGGCCATTGTACGCTTGAGTTAAATCTTCAAGAATACGGTTTTTAACCTCTCCGACAGTAGAATTTTCTTCTCCAACAAAATCTCCAAAATCAATTGGAATAGCTTCAACAGAGTCTGCCGCTTTTGTATGCTGAAATATTCGTATTAGGTAAAAATAAGCAATTGCTCTATAAGTATATGATTTATACTTGTAAACTAAGATTTCTTCTGGAGAGTCATCAGGTATTGTGTTAATTATACCATTAGCTTGATTAATTACCTTATAAAAGAATTCCCATAAATGTTCGGTGTCATTACTATTTGGAAGAACATTATCAAAGCGGTGATATCCACCGAACCATGTAGATCCATCCATATCCAAATCGTTGCTTCTTAAATCAAATGCAATATCAACTGCTTTTAGACCAAACTCATCTGTACTAGATTCACCTGCCATTAAGTAACTTAATATTGATGCATCAAGAGCCACTAAACCTGTTGAACCTCCAGCACTAGATACTGCGGAAGCGTGCGAGGAAGAGTAATATCTTTCATCTGCGAAGTCTCTTTCATCAATTTTAGAACAAGATGAAATAAGCAGAATTGCTGTAAGTAAAGGAATAAACCTATCCAATCTCATATTCATGTATTTTAAATTTATCATAATTCAATTTTTTTATCTCAGTTTTATATTAACCCCAATAGACATCGTTCTGTTAGCACCATATTCTCCAGAAGAAACTCCTAGTGAGTTCAGTCTTGGATCGTAACCCTGTCTTGCAGTGTATAGTAGGGAGGCATTATTGACAATCCCGTATAAACGTATACTCGAAATATTATACTTATCAAGATTTTGATTATTGATGGTAAAACCAAAATTAATATTGGCAAGACTCAAATAACTTAGTGTCGTGAGGCGTAGATCGGAATTTCGGTATTGATCAGGAACTAAAGGATCGACCCTTGGTAAACTTGCTGTTGGGTTATCAATAGTCCAAGTCAGATTATAGTCGGGTACATTTTCAATTTCTGTACCAAGACCTAATAATCCATAATATACATTATCCAGACCATAGCCCCCAATTTGATATGCGAATTGAGCTCCTATATCAAAACCACCATACTGGATGTTTGCTCCAAAACCACCATTTACTTTTGGAACGGCCGATTTGTCTATAAAAACTCTTCCATTAGTAGCAGCCTCACTATAATCTTCAGTTTCAACTCGATTTCCACTTGAATCGGTTGTTAAGAAAACTGCATTACCATTTTCAGGATTAACTCCTGCTGATTCAACCATAAAGTAGTCATAAGCACTTCTTCCAACTACTCTTCTGAAGTTACCCACTTGGATTGAATCCCGAGGAAGTTCAGTGATTTCATTTTTAAGCGTGGAAAGATTTGCGTTAAGAACGATTCTTAACTTTTCTTTCTCTACTGCTGTCCAAGCAACCTCTGCTTCAACACCACTATTTTTCATAGAACCAAAGTTTTCAGGTCTTGAATTTTGCCCTGTTGATGGTTGCAATGGTTTATCGAATAAAAGGTCGTAAGAAGTTCTTGAATAGTAACCTAGACCAAAATTGACACTATTAAATAATCTCATTTCTAAATTAATACCAAAACTCGCTGACTTTTCCCAGGTAATTTCTCTTCCCCCTAGGCTGTAAAGACTCTGTGTTAAAGCGCCGTTATTTTCATCAATTACGTATTGATTTTCATATGCTACGAGGTTTCTGGTTCCTGTACCAGGATAAAATATTCTATCATTACCAGAAGTACCGTAGTTTGAAGCTAATTTAGCGTAATTAATGAAATTTAAATTATTAAGAAATTTCTCGTTTGTCATGATCCATGATGCCCCAGCAGACCAAAAGATTCCCCAGCGTTCATCTGGATGAAACACAGAAGAGGCGTCATATCTACCTGTTAAATTGACATAATATTTGCTGTCAAGACCATAGATGAATCTGGAAAAGTATCCTTCAGTTGTATACTTCGTATTGTAATTACTTGCTGAATTATAAACCGCTGTGTTATCAAGTATGGGGCTTAAGGTTCCAATAATATTTGTTTTATAAAGGCTTAGTGTTGTGAATTTTTCCACATAGGATTCATGTCCTAATAAAACATCATAGCTGTGTCGGTTATATTCTCTATTCCAGGTTAGTAATTGCTGATTAGTAAGTACTGAAAAATTATTTCTTCCATTTTCTAAAGTACCATTTAATGAAGTTGCACCTACAGAAGCTCCTGGTTTGTTGAAATAAGTTGATTGATCAATTTCAGTTAAGTAATTCAATATGTATTCGAATTTGAAATCAAAGGGTAAATCAATTTTAGCTCTTATTGCAGTATTAATATTATCCGTTTCGTTAGTTACCTCACTCTGCTCAATATGTGCTAGTGGATGTTCTCCTTGTCCATAGTTTCTAGCACCTCTTGTTGTCCCGTTAGGGAAACTTTGAAAACTACCCATATCATAAGCAAATCCACTATTGGATAGATTGGATAAAATTGGTTCCCAATTTTCATCATATAAATACACTGGATAAATAGGAGCAATATTTCTTGTCCATTGGAATGCATTGTTATATGATGTCCCACCGTCTAGAGGAACGAACTGACTATTTGATTTTGCATAAGAAACATCACCTCCAAGGGAAATTATGTCGGCTATTTCTGTAGCATTAACTTTTAAACGTCCCGTTTTTCTTTTAAAATTACTTTGAACAGTATAACCATTGTTTTCTTCAGTCCCCATAGAGAAGTAGTAATCAATTTTTTCTGCACCTCCAGATATATTAACATTAGTAGATGAGAAATTAGCGTTGTTTCTAAATAGTGCGTCTTCCCAACGGTCGTTTACTAATAGATTTGCAGCTGAATTTAATTTCCCGGTTGTAGGGTCAACCAGATTTGCGTCGGCTACATCATAAAGGTTATAACCAAGTCTATCAATTAGATTACTTGATGCAAATTGTCTGGCTTCAGCAATAGTCAGGGGTGTACCCGCAGAATTAGATCTGTAAAACTCACTGTTTGATAATATACTGTGATAAGTTTCATAATATTCGGCTGGAGTTTTGGTTACGTTGTAATCCTCAGCTCCACGTTGCGTAAGACCATATCTTGAATCAATTGATATTTGTGGTTCTTTATTTTTGGATCCTTTTTTTGTTGTAATCAAAAGAACCCCGTTAGATGCTTTGTTTCCATATAATGAAGTAGAGTTGGCATCTTTTAACACAGAAGTTGATTCGATATCTTGAGGGTTGATACTACTTAGACTTCCAGAATATGGAACTCCATCTAAAACAATTAATGGAGAATTATCTGCATTTATAGAACCAAAACCTCTAATTCTTACAATTGGATCTGAACCAGGTTGACCACTTGACTGAATTATCCTTAGACCAGAAACTAACCCTTCTAAACTTTTAACAGGATTTGAAAATGTTGAATTTTCTATTTGGTCTGCCTTGATTATACTAACAGCACCTGCAATTGATTCTCTTTTCTGAGTACCATAAGCAATAACAACTACTTCCTTTAATTCAGCAGCATCTTGCTGTATAGTAACATTAATTATATCTGAATCTCCTACAGTAATTCTCTGGGTTTCAAAGCCTACAAAGCTAAATACAAGAACCTCTCCTACATCAGCTTCTATGCTATAATTTCCATCAAAATCTGTGGCGACTCCAGTATCAGTGCCATCAATGACTACAGCAGCTCCTGGTAAAGGAACTCCAGATGAATCATTAACAACACCTGTGACAATTTTCTGAGACCATCCAGTAACTGCCAGGAGCATACTAAATGTGACTAGTATTATTTTTTTCATATCAATTTATATAAATTTTAATTACAAATTTAGGGGTTTTTTATATGTTGAAAAAATCCTAAAATAATTTTTGAGAAAGACTACATTGGAATTTTTTAAATAATGCATATGGGTTCCGAAATAGGGCATTTCTAAAGAAAGGAGCTACAACTATAAACATAAAAAGCTATATAGACTAATGGAAGGGAACACCTGCGCAATACAAGCTCAAGTTAAGGATGTGATGCTGGATACGCTTGATTGCTTGGTGTAGGGATTCACAGTATATATAAAGTGTGAAAAAGTACAAATTTGAATATAGCTTTCATCACACTACAAACTTTCCCCAAACAACTCCCCCTAAAACCACAACACAGGAATATTAGCTTAAGGCAATGATATCAATGGATTAAGAAGGATTTGGATTGTATCCATTGGTGTAAAAGAAAAACCCTCCACGAGGGAGGGGATGTTATATTAAAAATTTAGATTCGATATTAGGGTTTTGTAGATAGATCCGGGCGTAACATGAAGTCATATGTAGGTCGAGACCATTCAACTAAACATTCATTATATTTTTGAAAATCATCTTCCCAACTACCCTCACCAAACATTTCGTCATACACCTTTCTTGCTTGACCATTTTCAGTCTCTCCTTGTCGTTTATTTGGGTCATTAAATGCCGTTAGCAATCTTACAGTATTGGTATTCCCTCCTGAGTTCAAAATAAAAACACCCCATTGAATATCTGGTCGTACTTTTCTCAATACTTTAGTATAGCGTTCTAGATAACGCCAAAAGTTATCATTATTACCATTTTTTAAAACTCGAGTGAGTGAACGAAAATATTTAGTTGGATTAGGTTCATCAAAATTAATGCATAGGCTTTTAATTCTTTGCCATACATATGGACCTTCACCTGACTGAACATACTTTGCTACATTATCTTGCCAAAATTTGGTTTCAGCAGTGCCTAAAGTTTCGCTATACCACTGGTTTGATCTTCGTGGCATTATCCTCTCATATTTTCCATTCTCTGCTTCTGTACCTGTCATTAATACAGCAGTGTAAACTGCATTATCAGATTTATTATAAATTTTGGTTTTTTCTGCTAGAGCGCTTTCAAACTTTTGGTTCATTCCAATTTTAGGAGTGTATTGAAATGTAATCCACAATTCTGGTCCAGTATTTTCTTGTGCAAAAAGTAAATTAACTGTAACTAATAAACTAAATAATAATTTCTTCATTTTAATTGATTTATGATTAATAATACCTCTAAGATATAGAGAATTAGTGTGTAAGAAAAACCCTCCGCTAGGGAAGGCTTGTTTTTTATTCTACACGATATACAAGTTCATATGTTGTTGGATTATACATTTTTCTGGCAGCACCTGTTATCTCCATAATTTTTTGTGATGCAAAGTCTTTAGGTAATTCTAACTCCTTTCCTTCTATTCCAATATTCCATGCTGCATGCGTATTGAAAGTTAGAGCATTATCACTTCTACCTATAATTTTAGTAAAACCCCACCATCTGTGATTTCCTTTCATGATATTATCCAAAAATATTTTTTGGTAAAATTCTGTTTCAAATTTTTCATAATCATCTTGAAGTTGTTCCATAGGGGCAATTTGCATTTTATCACCTGGTTTTAAACTTCCACCAGTCAAAGGTGTCCCTGCTAAACCTTGATGAATATAACCTCTTCTTTCCTTTTGAACATTCTTTGATAAAATTTTATCAATTTTAGAAGATGACATTTTTCCTTTCAGTTTTTTCTTAATTAATGCTCTTATTTCAGCTAATCCTTTTTCATCATATCTTGCAAATTCTTCATCCATTTGTTCTTTGGTATCAAATGTTTCTATTATCATGAAATGAGGAACTCTGCTTTTTTCAATTTTATCTTCATACCCGGTCGGGTCAACTTTCCAAATCGACCAACTATTCTTATGTCCTTTTTTGACAGCCTCTTTATGATATTCACTCCATAGTTTTTCAAGTTGTAAGTATGCGTCTTCCATCCCATCATTTAGGGTAACATAGGAGCTTGAAGCGAATTGTGAAAACCCCAGGATAGGAAATAAAATCAATACGATAAATACTTTTTTCATTTTAATTAATTTATGGTTAATAATTCCTCTAATATATTGAGAATGATTGTAAATAAAAAACCCTCCACTTGGGAGGGGTTATCAAACTTAATTTTCAGATGCAGCGGCTATTTCATTATTAATGGGAGTAGGATCAAAAAAGTGATAAGCAGCTACAATCTTATCATCCTTCCAGCGAAAAGCATAAT
>JAURNR010000061.1 GCA_030830065.1 Bacteroidota bacterium
ATGAATGCAATAGTCCATAGTATTAAAACACGATTCATATAAAAAGTTACAAAAAATTATTTTAGAATGTGTGTATGAAATATACTATTACCCTACCCCACCTTGTTTTTGATTTAGGTTGAGAAATTTGGTTGAGAAATTGTATTACCTTTTGTATTACCCTTAACTGTCGTCTAATGACGCTTTATGGATAATCTATGGAATAACAAAGGGCAACCGAAGTTGCCCTTTATTTGTCGTCAATCGAACGTTTTACTGTCTAAGTGGGCGATACTGGATTCGAACCAGTGACCCTCTGCGTGTCGAGAAGATACTCCTTCCTCTATTATAGCCCATTTTCATGCGATAGTAGTCGCATAGTAGTCATATTTTACGCAGTAAACTGCTCATTTTCTATAATTTCAATGCTATCTTGATTAAATTATATTAAATACTACTATTTGATTTTAAATTTCGAAAGGTTAAGCTTTTAAAAAAGGAGTATATAAAATGAAGAAAATTGCGATTGTAACAATAATTTTATTTTCACAAATATTTAGTCAGGAATTAGAAAACAATGAAAATCCATGGAGCTTTTATGGTGGAATTTCTACTATGAGTGCTTCAGGTGATGAAATAATTGAACCTGGAAGATTAATGGGATTTAATATTGGAATAATGAGAACCGTCTCTGAAAATTTAACTGTAGGTGCAGGTTATACTAAAAGAGGTTTTAGTGACTCATTCTACTTAGTTGATTATAATGTTAATGCCGATATAGAATGGGATTTATCAGGAATTGAGTTGTTTGCAACATATAATTTATTCCCAATTGGAAATGGAATTTTTTGGGCTGGAACTTCTTATGCAGTTATTAATAATGCAGACTATGAAGCTGATCTTGAAACTGTTGACGGACAAGATGTTCTTGCTATAGATGAAGAAGTAGATTTTGAAGAAAACGATTTTAGTTTACTTTTAGGAATGTCTATTCCTGTAGGAACAGAGGGATCGTATCTTAATGTTGGATATCAGAGAAGTTTGGTAGAAATCAATGATTATGCAACTTTTAATCAGATCTTTGCTGAATTAAGCTTTCCTTTAAATTTATAATTCTAATTATAGAATAATTTTTACTAGTTTGTTTTCGACCATTGATATTTACGCAGTAAACTGCTCATTTTCCACCTGTTTCAACCATCCCAAGTGCTCATCATTTAAGTACCGTTGCGTTGTATTTAAACTACTGTGACGCATCTTAAGCGCTAATAAGTATGCATCTTGATGAAGTAAGGATTGATTAGAACAGAAACTATGCCTTAGATCGTGAAACCGATACTGCGATAATCCCGCTTTAATACATGCCTTTTTAAACTTCTTACTAATAGTCGTTGGATGCAGTCTATGGGCTGGTTTTACCATCATATCATACTCTTCTTTGATATCATCAGGTAAGATAACCTCAGCTACTTTTCCTCCTTTTCCATGCACTTTTAAGCACCACAAGCCATCTTTACTGCTTAGTGAGTGATATAGTCCATTAAAGTGTTCATCATCAGGATCAGTATTTAATTCACATTTTCTAAGGCCTGTGTAATAACTTACCACTGCATAGGACCTTGATACCTTATCCATATGACCAATTATCTGTTCAAACTCCTCAGGCTTTATCCACGATTGTGTACGAGCTTCTACTTTGATTTGTTTGATGGTAAATGGTAGTGATGATAGATATCCTACCTCCTGACACCAGCGTAGAAATTGCATCACATTTCTAGAGTAAATGTTAATAGTATTATCCTTGTAAGACCGATTATGTAGCTCTTTTTCAATTTGGATTTTATGTATAGCAGATATTTGTGAAATAGGAAGATCCCCAATCACACTTATTAGCAACGATTGTGCTGCTAAATAGGCATTGATTGTTTGCTGTTTGGTAATTTCTTTATGCAGTTTCTTTGTAGCAATTAATTCCTCAAATCCTTCTGAAATAGTTGGTATTGCTTCTTGATAATTAGGAATTAAATCCTGCCGAGCACAAACTGTATATACTTTGACCTGCCAATCTTCCATGGTGGGAAAATGTTTGGACTGTTTTTCAATCTCCTTGACCTTGTGTAAGAACCTGGTTGCTTCTTTTTTACAACGCACTCCTTTTAAGGTAATACGGTGTTTACAACCAAATAAGGTGTAAATGATTGACCAGTTGTATTGTTTTAAAATACCATCAACTGTTTTGGTATTTGGTTTTAAATATGCCATGTCATACCTCCTTGTTTGTTGGTATGCGACAAGACATTATATAGACCAAATAACTTAGTGGATTATTTGCCATAAAGCAACTCCTTGACCTGTGATTTTTGCTGATTGGTACACTGATGAAATGGCTTTTGAAACAGCATACAGGCATGAACATCTACTACCAAGAAATACGGTTTGCCTGTTCCAGCTAAATACCGAGCCTGTATTGGTAATCCAGCTAACTTTCTATGCAGCGTACGCTTGGAACAGGACAATAATACCACCAGATCATCGTAGGTATAATAATGCTTAATCATCCATCCCTCCCAAATCAGACTTCAGGTTGGAATTAAGACCCGTATTATTACCCCTTTTGGACACAAATTCGTTTTCTATCGCATCAAATTCTAGCTTGGGGTATGAATACCTATGCAGCGTACGGTTGATGCTTTTTAAAGCGGTTTTTTTATTGCAAAAGGTCCCACAGAACATCCACTGGTTGGGATCACTGATAGAACATTCGGTAAACTTTGTGCGCTTGCGAAATGATTGAGCTAGTTTTTTATCTCCATGTACATGGATTCTCCAATCACGAGCAAACTGTTTAGAGTTTGGCATTACCTGCCAAACATATATTTCTAATTTCAAATTATTGTTATTTTCACCCTTTAAATATTAATACCATGTCAAACGACACTGTTACTCAAAAAGAGATTAATTTTTTTGCAAATACGTAGCTTTCGAAAAGCTACTTGGCTGGCAGGTAAGCTTAGTTTTTTAATGTATACGAGTCAAGTTTAGAAATGAAAAAAAATAAATTGTTCTCTATAAACGTTTATCCTTATCGAAATAATTAACGTTAATTAATACGCTTTTTTAAGAAAGCTACGTATATCATTAACGTAATTATTAACGTTTATAATAAACTTATATATACCCTACATTAGATTAATGTTAATATACCTTACAACTATAAACGTATATTTATACCTTGCAATCATTGTATGGCACTATAATACCATACAAGTATGGGGTTGTAAGAATTTTTAAGAGTTTTCAGAAAATAATTGAATAATATCTTCAAAAGTACTTGGATGAGAAGATAAATCTTCCCAATCATCATATCGCAAATAAATATAATTCCACTTTTTATCATCTTGTTTTGTTGCATCAATACACCATTGCTTTAAACGGTCAATTTTAAGCTGGTCATCCATGCTTTCAGCACCCTTAGTCTCAATTATCCAGTGATCTCCATTAGATAGTTTCACAATGAAATCTGGATGGTAATGACTAATACCACCATCGTGGTTAATGTATTCCATCTTGAAATATATTTGAATGAAATTTTTAACAAAGGCTGTAACATCAGGACAATTATCTATTACGTTTGCTATTTCCAACTCAAACCTGGAATCACCTACAATGCGATTAAATACTGATTTTCTAGGAGCAATTCTTTCCTCGCTATGCAGCACAGCAAATGGTTTTGTATTTCCAACATTAATGTATTCATTCAAGGTAGCTTCGCCTTCGTCACGAACGGTTAATTCATTAATCTCTTTTCTAAAAGTGCGCATAATTGTTTCGATGGGAACTGACTCCGATAAATTTCGTGCAACGTTGGTATCGCTCAAATCCACCGTTTTACCAAACAGATAATTTGTTATAAAATCTTTAACCTTCTCATACAGAATATCTTGCGAACCATGCAAACGTAAATCTTTCATAATAGAACGAGTAAAATGCCCACAAATTGCTGATGCATCAGGACGGTAGTCAGTATCTAACTTGGTAATACTTTTTACTTCCCCTTCAACAATATCTCTTAAAATGATTTCTCTTTGCTCTTCCTCTGAAAATGTTTTCAAAGATACTACTTTATATGAGAACTTATTAGGATCTAAATCAGAGAAATTTTTGTAATTACGTTCGATTCTTGCACTTAGAATTGGAATTTTTATATCAAGCTCATCCATATCTTTTTTAGGATTATCTTTGTCAACGGTAATAACTACAGGAGCTATTGGAGGCGTAGATGGACCCATAGGTTTTCGTTCAAGTTCAACTCCTTCACTTTTAATACTTTCAACAAACTCTAGAAAAGCTTCTGTTCCAATAACACTAACCATTTCAGTGATATCATCGTTACCAAAGTACATTCTTCTTAAACCCCTTCCCAATGTCTGCTCAGGGAGAATGTTAGATTTAGCAGTATACGGTCTTAATCCAACGATTGTGGTAACATTTTGTACGTCCCACCCTTCTTTTAACATCAAAACTGAAACAATTGCTTTGACTGGACTTTCCATACTGTCTATGTTATTTGCAAGCTTGCGAAGTTCTTTTAACTCTTCTTCATTCTTTGAAGAAACAGTTTCCGATATCTCACCATTTTTTTTGGTATGGATAGTAAAGGTAGCATCTCCAGATAATTCAGGATAAGTCATTTGAAGATATTCTGCCACATCATCGCAATTTTGAGTATCATCTACCATCACAAATAAAACAGCTTTTTTCCCAAGCTTTTTATGTTCTTCATAAGTTTTTTTCCACTCAGTTACACCTAGATGTAAATAATCTCTATATTTCTCTGAGAATTTAGTGGATTGATTTTCTTTCAACTTTGCTCTACTAGCCTGGTCAGGTAAAATTGGAGTCTTCACCACACGTTGATGAATCGCTTCTACTAAGGGATAATCCGATACTGTTTGAACAAAAATATTACCATTTGAATGCTTTGGTGTTGCAGTAACGTCAATTTGCAAAGATAGCTTTGATCCTTTTTGTAGCAATTGGTTGTGAATATCTTGAATAGATTTAAACCATGCCATTTTTGTATCGTGGATATGGTGTGCTTCATCGTTAAAGACAACGAGCTCATCAATATCTCTGACTATATCACCAACTGAAATTTTATTATCGGTTGTGTTCGCTACAGGTTTTGAACCTAAAAAATAATCTGTGGTATCTGCATCATCAAAAGAAGCTTCATGTTCAGAACGACTATACACTCGATGAATATTTGTTAAGAAAATGTTTCCATATGGACTCATGGTAGAAACTTCATCTTGAATATGCAGTTTTGGTTGAAAATCTCTTCTCCAATCCCTGCCATCAAATCCATTGGATGGTAAGGCAGGATCACTGAAAAAAATACTTAATGAGTCAAAGTCATCTCTCAAACGGTCTAAAACAATAATATTAGGGGCAATAACCAAAAAGTTGGTAGATAAATCTGAATCTTCTTCGTAACGCTTATGAAAATAACTCCATACCAACAGCAAAGACATTACCTTTGTTTTTCCTGTTCCAGTTGCTTGCTTTGTAAGCACTCTAAACCAATGCTCTTCAAACATATCAGGAGTAACTCTACCAAGTTCATCATACTTTAATAAATCTTGAGGAGCTCTACACCCTTTAACCTCGTAAAGATAAATTACTGTTTCTACGGATTCACGTTGAGCAAAGTAATAATTAAATGTTTTTCCATGACTATCTGGTATAGGGTGTTCTGTTTTGAACCAAAAATTTAACAATGACAAGGTTGTGTCAGATACTCCTGCATAATCGCTTTCTCTCCATTCTTGGACTTCCTTACGTAAACGTACTACAAAGGGGGCTAACAATTTCTCATATGCACCTTTTTCTCTTAAACTTTCTTCAGCTGGAAACCAACGTATTTCAGGTTTAACAATTTTAAAGGGACTGGTTGGAAAATCTGGATGTAAACCCATTACAGCTTCACTTTCATAATCTTCATGGTATCATTTCCAAAGATATCAACCACCTTAACCGCTATGGTAGTTTCATTTTTGGACATTTCTTTAGTTGAGGTAGTCAACTCAAGCGATGCTTGATCTTTGGTTCTAAAAGACTGCCATTCGTTTTCAAAGACAAAGTCTCCTGTCCATTTTTGCTCAAATTCATCTGGATTATTTTCTTTAGGAACTCTGATAATTTCTTGTTTGGATTCAAAATCAAAATCTACTGACCAGTAGTCAATCCAATCTGTCCACTGTTTTGTTAATTGCTCTTGAGAAATAATGCCATTTGCATCTTTTGAAACCTTAACAATCTGACCATGATCAACAATGATTTTAGATTGTTTATTTTTCAAAGATTCTTCTGTTTGCTGCAATTGGCCTTGCTGATATGAGACATTAAAGTCTGTTAATTTTACTGCTAAAGTATTCCCTTTAATAATTGGAGTAAATTCAATATAGGCCACATCATGAAATTGAACTTCACCTTTAGTTACTGCTCTTTTGTCAAAGACTTCTGGTGGAATTTGTTTATATGCTAAATCAATCCCTTGTTTTTTTGCTTCATCTTGAATGGTTGGAAATAATCCCATCTCATATTCAAATCCTAATACATCAACTTTGGATATTTTATTTTGAAGACATTCTGAAATAACTTCTTCTACATGTTTTCTTGATAATGGAAAGTTCACAGGACCAACACTGACCATTCTTCCAGCTTTTTTTCCATGGAATGTTTTAAATCCATCTACAGGCTCTGAATTGTAGGCATTTAATATCAATCCAATAAATTGTTTATCCTTATTTAAAGATTTCTTTGCAGCATCTTCTTCTCTTAAATTTTCATATTCTTTAACAAAATGCTGAGCTTGGTACTTTCCAAGGTTTAAAATTTCAAACGCTCTGTAATCCTTACCCTCTTCTTTCATTGCACGCTGAACAGCAAGCATACGTTTACGTGTTGTATGAATTGAGAATTTTCCAATATCTGAAACAATCCATTTTCTATTAAGCTTTTCAGCTACGGCAGAAGTCGTTCCTGAACCAACAAAAAAGTCAGCAACAATATCGCCTTCGTTTGAGGATGCTTTAATTATTCTTTTTAAAAGATTTTCAGGTTTTTGTGTTGGGTAATCTAATCTTTCGTTACTCTGAGAATTTACATTAGAAATATCTAACCACAAGCTTTGAGGTAAAATACCTTCGGACTCATCGAGATATCTTTTGAGTCTAGCAACTCCTTTGGAAGTGTAATGCAAAAGTTTATTTGATTCTAATTCTTCGAACTTTTCTTTAGTGTGCCTCCATCTCTTAACTACCCCTTTCCAATTAAAATCATAACCTTTTCCAGGTGCAATTAATGATGTATCTTGGTAAAGACGACCATTATCATTATTTCTGTAATATTTTTTAATATAGTCCTCACTGTATTCTGTTCTATAGCTATTCCATAATAGATTATCTTTATTTTTTGAAAAAAAGAAAATCGAGTCTGTAACAGGGTTTATAAATTTTGATTGAGATCTTGCTCCAGTCCTTTTCCAAATTATATGACTCACAAAATTATCACTATCAAATACCTCTTCCAAAACCCCTCTCATTCTATTATCTATATGATGATCACAATGAACATAAATTGAACCATCATCAGCAAGCAAATCTCTCATTAATATCAATCTTTCATAAATCATAGAAAGATATGAATCCTGTCCTAACCCCCAAGTATCTCTATATGCTAATTGTTCAAGTACGCCAGGCTCTTTTTCAAGAGATTGATCTCCGATTTGAACATCCATGGTAAAGTCTGCACCTACATCAAATGGTGGATCAATGTAAATAAGTTTTATACCACCTTGTTTTTCAATTTCCTCTCTCATTGGACCGTGCTTTAAAGAGGATAAAATATGCTTATTATCCCCCCAAATTAATTTATTGGTCCATCCTTTTTGCTGTCTTCCGCTTTCATCGAATATGGATAATTGTAATTCTTTTGGTACTTCAGAACGCGGTTCGTCAACATGTTCAATAGTTTGAAAAGGAAGAACTACATTAGTGACTTCATCAGACTTTCCATTCCATAGAAGCTCTACTTGTTTTTTTCCTTCAAAAAGTAAGAATCGATATTTTTCAGGAAGCTCTTTTCCTTCTTCAATGTATCGGACTATATCTCTTTTTTCGTTTTCAGTTAGATTTAACATATTATAATTTACTAAAATTCATCATCTTTATACTTATTAACTCCCGCTATCTCATCAGCAACATCTCCAAAAAGAATAAAGGAAACAATAAATACCAACCAGATAGCACCAATGGAAAACCAAAACCCTTCTACTTGCATTAATTCAGGCCAATAGAAGTATATTGCTCCTAATAATACCAGGAATACTATATTGAAACATCCCATCAAATAATTTAACATAAAAAAACTCCAATTATTATTTTAAATATTCAATCTACTTTATAACACGTGATTAATGTATTATTTTGCACCACAGCATGGTATTGCCTTCCAAAAGGAAGTTTAACAACACCAGGAGAGGTTCTGAGGGCTTTAAAGGCTACAGATTC
>JAURNR010000062.1 GCA_030830065.1 Bacteroidota bacterium
ATAAGTTCCACAAGTTCAATTGTTATTGAAGTACTAGACAGCGAAATTACCGCTACAGCTACAAGTGTATTTGAAAATGCAACAGTAACTTTAAGTTCAAGTGTCACTGGCGCAACTTATTTATGGTCTACCGGGGCAACCAGCAGCAGTATTTCTATTACTCCCACAGAAACTACGAGCTATACAATTCAAGTGACAAAAAATGGAGTAACGTGTTCCAATAGCATCGAGATTGAAGTAATTCAAGGAAATGGTTTAAATTTTGAAACACCAGTATGTGCTAACCAAACGGTTACTCTTACTACAGATATAACCAGTGCCACTTATTTATGGTCTACCGGGGCAACCAGCAGCAGTATTGAGGTAAAGCCCTCAGAAACGACAACTTACACAGTACAAATAAGTAAAAACGGAGCTACATGCGATCAACATTTTGTTGTGGAAGTATACAAGGATTACGATTTTATTCTATCAGAAATTAGTAATCCATTAAATGAAAATGGGGTGACGGCCAACTTCAAGGTTTCTTTATCCCAAGCCCCTGCAGAAAAGGTTTATATTCAATTAACCAATCAAAATCCTGAGCATATATTTATTGCGGCGGAAGAACTTTTGATCGAGTTTGATCCACTTAGCTGGAGTGTTTCAGCTGTAGTTAACCTATATCCAGTTGATGACGATTTAACAGAAAAGGAAACACAAGAGTTTCATATTGGCATTGAAGTTGCTAGTAATTCAGACATCGCTTATTTGTGTACCGTATCTCAGACTTTAACAGGACAAATCCTTGATGATGATGCTAATGAGGCGGGTATTGAAATTAGTATTGTAGATCCTTTAACGGGAGAAAACGGGAATGAAGGAAGCCTCAAAGTAGTTTTAACCTCCCAACCCAACGCTCCAGTTCAACTAAATTTTAGCTCTTCAAATACCGCTGAGGGAGAAGTTTCTAATGATGTAATTACCTTTATCAGTTCCAATTGGGATATTCCTCAAACGATAATTATTAAGGGAATTGATGATGCTCCTCCTTTTCCCGATGGACCCATAGATTATTTTATTTTACTTGATAGCATTAACACAGATGATGATAATTATGCTGGAATAGATCCCAGTTCACTCTCACAACATCAAATGACCAATCAAGACAATGATGCACCTGGAATTTTCTTATCTGTAAAAGATGATAATTATAGAACTAGTGAAGATGGAACCGATGTTGTGGTTTATTTTGAATTGTTATCTTCTATTAGCGCAGGAGCATCGGTAACCATTCCTTTGTCATTATCTACTGTGGAGGATGAGATACAACTTTTGGAAACATCACTAACGATTTTACAAGAAAACTGGGATAAACCCGAGCGCAATCAAATTACACTCACGGGCTTAGATGATTTCATTTTGGATGGCACCCAAGAAGTTATCTTGATTACGGGAGATCCGGTGTCAGAGGAACCACCTTATGACCAGTTGGGGGCTTCAGGAGTTGTAGATGTGGTGTTTTATAATGAGGACAACGAGGTGCCTGGTTTGGAGATAGGAACTCCAGAAGCCCTCTCTGAAAATATGAATTCTACTCTAGTGCCAATTCGACTTACTCAATTGCCAAATGCGGAAGTTACATTAACATTGTTTTTATCAGACTATTCTGAAGTTGCTATTGGAAGCACTGCTTTGATTTTCACCCCAGAAAACTGGGATGTCTATCAAGAAATAGAATTATTTGGAGTGGATGATCCTATAATAGATGGTGATATTAACTCCTCTCTTATTGTTCAGATTAGTGATGCTACTTTAGATAAAGATTATAAGCTTTTAAAAGATGTGTCAGTCTTACTTTTAACCTTAGATAATGAAGATTTTGATAATGACTTAATCTTAGATATTGATGATAATTGTGCTATTATTTCAAATCCCGATCAATTAGATACAGACCAAGATGGTGTAGGAGATCTTTGTGATGAAGACAGAGACAATGATGGCATTTTAAATAGTGTAGAGCAGGAAATTGATTTGGACGGAGATGGATTAACCAATGATATTGATTTGGATAGTGATGGAGATGGTTGTTTGGACTCCATTGAGGCGGGGATAATTAGTGTTTCAGAAGCTGAAAATTTAATTGTAGATGAAAACGGATTGGTCCTTGATTCCAAAGCGTATCAAACCCCTTTGGATTTAGACGAAAATGGTGTATCGGACTATTTAGAATATCAAGCAGGACCTTCCACAGAAGTTTTTTTGCCGGAAACAGTTGATTTTACTTCAGGTACTACATTCACAATTGGGCTGACAAATTACACCTCTACTGCTGTTTCCTATCAATGGCAAATAAGTACAGATGGCGGTGTGAGCTTTGAAAACGTAGCTAATTCAACAAATTTTTCTGGGGTTAATTCAGACCAGTTGACCCTAAATAATGCAAGTTCGAGTGATAATAAAACCCAGTTTCGTGTTGAGATTACCTCTTTATTTATTTGTTCAGATCCGATTACATCTAGTGTAGCTGTACTTTCTTTAAACGAACTGATTATTCCCAATGCTATTTCACCTAATGGTGACGGTATTAATGATAATTTAGAGATTATTGGGTTAGAAAAATTTGGCAGCCATACCCTTGAAATATATAACCGTCTTGGGCTTAAATTATATGAGAATAATTCTTATCAAAACGATTGGAATGGGTATTACAATGGAAGTCCATTACCCAATGGAACCTATTTTTATATATTATATATGGATGGAGATATTAAAAAAGGATTTATTTATTTAAACAGAAATTAAAATGAATAAACGATCTTCCTTTATATTATTTTTTTGTTGTCTTACTTCCCTTCTAAGGGCACAACAGGAAGCTTCTTTTTCATTATATATGTTTAATCATCAAGCGATTAATCCAGCTTATGTGGGTGCGACAGGGGTTACTCAAATTACAGCGGGGACAAGAAATCAGTGGAGCGGGATAACAGGAGCTCCTGAAACACATGCCTTTAGCATAAGTCATTTGGTAAAAAATAAAAACGTTGGAGTAGGTCTTTCTAATGTTACAGATAATATTGGGCCTACTAAAAGAGTTAATATTGCTGTTGATTTGTCTTATCACCTCCCATTGAATGACACAGGAATGAAGTTGGGACTTGGTTTAAAAGTCAGTAATAGATCGTTTCGTTTGGACCCCTCTATATTGTCGCCAACAACTTCGGGGGATTCGTTTTTGAGTAACACACCACTTGATGATTCAAGCCCTAACATTGGTTTTGGACTGTATTTACAACACCCAAATTTTTATTTGGGTGTTGGACTTCCTTATTTTATCCAAGACGAAGAGCTTTATCTAAATCGATATTACTATGCTATCGGAGGTTTTTTAGTTAATTTAAATTCTTTTGTACAAATCAAGCCAAGCATTTTATTCCAAAAAATGGAGGCGAATCCCTTGGTATATGATGTGAGTATTTTATTTTCTTATCAGGACATTTTTTTTCTAGGGCCTCAATATAGAGCCAATGTTCAAAATGCATTTCCCAATCAAAATACAGCCGGGTTTTATGGGATTTTAACAGGGCTTAATATTACCAATAATCTGACAATTGGATATGCGTATCAGGGTACTTTAGCAAATATTAATATTGGAATTACAAATACCTCGCATGAAATTCTTTTACGCTTTCAGTTAGGGTTAAAGGAAATTGGATTTTTACGATCACCAAGACTATTTTGATATGAAAAAGCAATTGATTTTTATTTTTTGTTTTTATTCTTTTTTGACTCAAGGTCAGAATAAAACAATTCCAAGCAGTACTAAAGCGCTACTTTTAGAAAAGACAATAGATACAAATAAGGGACTAGTTCCCTTTTTGAACAACACAGCAGAGGATGAATTTGGAGTGCTTCAAATTAAAGGAATTGAAGATAGTAATCGCATCGAGTTTTTATATATCACTGCAAAAAAAATGAAAGGTGAAAAGTTAAAGCGCAATAGAATTCGTTCTAATAGTACTGTCTTCAATTTAGCTAAAGCTACAATAGACACCCTAACAAAAACTCTTGTTGAAGACCAATTAATTTTTGAATTGAATACTAGCTTTCAGGAAGGTCCAGCAACCTATGATCGTAATTTAAACACTTTATATTTTACCAGAAATGTGGGTGAAATGGGAACAGATAATGAATATCAATTAAATATTTTTGAAACGTCATATCCGAAGGAGTTAGATAAAGAACCTCAAGTCCCTATTTTTGGAATTGATGGAAATTATTCAAACATGCACCCAACTTTTGATAGCCAAGAAAAGACGCTTTATTTTTCTAGTGATAGGCCGGGAGGTTTTGGGGGGATGGATTTATATAAAGTGCAAATTACGGATGAAGGTAGCCTTGGAGACCCCCAAAATATGGGTCCAGAAATAAACACTTCATCGGATGAAGTATTCCCTTTTATTTATGATAAAGGAGTAGTATTTTTTTCTAGGAAACGCACTGATGAAAATGGATTTTTAGATCTATTTATGGGGCAAATTCACTCAGAACAAAAATGGGTAATAAGCCAATTGAAAGAACCCTTTTTATCTGAAAGTGATGATTTTGGGTTTTCTTTAGATCCAAAAACTAAATTGGGAATTATGAGCTCCAACCGAAAGGGTGGTATGGGGAAAGATGACAATTATTATTTTATTTATACCCCAGAAATAAAAGGAATTGAGGATGTATATACCTTTACTCCAGACACGCTATTTGTAACTACAGAAGGCGTATCCAAAAATGATCAAGCTAGCATGATTTCAGAAGACCCACTTCAAGTTTTAATAGACAAAAAAGTGGTTTTAGAAAACAATTCTGTAAATGGGAATTTACAATTGAATGAAGACGGTAGCTTTTGGTATTTAGTCAAAAATCCTTTAATCCTGAAAGACAGCTTTCAATATCGATTAGAATCGAAAAACAATACTTCAAAAGCCATCTCTGTTTATTTAAATGGAACTAAAGCCGCTGCTAACGCTGAAAAAGAAAATATCGAATTTATAATTAGACCTATTTATTATGAATTTGACAAAAGTGACTTATGGGCGAAATACAAAGAGCGATTTGATGAATTGGTTAGGTTTCTGGATCAATATCCTGAGGTAGAATTGACCGTTAAGGCTTATACTGATGCAAGAGGATCAGCCGATTATAATTTAATGTTATCGAAACAAAGGGCAAATTCAATCATAGATTATCTAAAATCTAAAATGAAAAACAAAAATAATATTGATGCTATAGGTTATGGTGAGACTACGATTGAAAACAATACCTATAAGAATTATCTTTTAATAGCAGGGATTACTAGGGATGAGAAAATAAGTAATTCAATGATGTCCAAGCTTAGTAATTCAGGATATTCTCCGATCAAATTAGTTAATCTGAAGGGCGAAATCCAAGTTGTTATTGAAACTTTTGACTATTTCAGTCAAGCTAAAAAAGTTCAAACAGAATTAAAGCTTAAAGATATTTCAAGTTGGATTGAGAAAA